>CAXHHS010000356.1:0-7104 GCA_964015645.1 uncultured bacterium | reverse complement strand
TATCAACTGTCGTTCTCCTCCCGGTGCATGTAAAGATGTGTATAAACCATAGCCCCGTAGGGACAGGCCGGTATCCGGGATCGGGTATTCGGCATCAGCAGAAAAGTTAGGTGATTAGTGAATCAACAATCTCTATTCCATAACCTCAGATATTCCAGGTACTTACTGATGATACTTCTGTTCGCTTCCGGAGTATTAACCGGCCAATCGCTTTTCGATGCTGAATCAAATGTAATCGAAATTCGAAACGGCTGGCAGTATCGTTGGGGCGATTCGCCACAAGACGAAAACGGAACCCCAATTTGGGCAACACAAAATACCAGCGAACCGGGTTGGAAAGATACCGAAAAATTACTAAATCCCGCGGGAAGAAATGATGCCCAATTTTTGTGGTATCGCATAAAATTGCCGGAAGGCAATTGGCAATACCCGGTTTTATACTTTCCCCAGGTTCCGGTTGCATTCGAAGTTTATTTAGCAGGAAATATGATTTACAAAGCCGGGGAAATGTCGAAAACCGTTGCTAATAAATTGGCCGGAATTATTCGCTATATGATTCCGTTAGGTGCAGAATTTCAGGGCAAACTGCTGGCAATTAGAGTTTATTCCAATGAGCCAGGTATGATTGGTATTATCGACACGGATGAAAAAGTGCTACTCGGCTCGCAAGAGGGTGTTTTTAAAACCATTGTTCAACGAAACCTTGACAGTATCATCCTGGGCTTTTTGTTCATTTTCCTGGGCTTTTTCTCATTATTTATATTTTTCAAACGGCTGCGCAAAAAAGAGTATTACCTGTTATCATTCGGGATTTTTACAGCCAGTGTCGGTTTTTTTTATGTGCTTCAGGATGCCGCAACCAGTTTCGTTTTTGATTATCATTATGTTCGATACTATCTTGGATATACCGGGTTTTTGTTATTTCCGGTTGGCCTGTATGCATTTGTTGAAAACATTATCGGTGGGGGTAAAAGCAACTATTTACGCCGTTTATGGCAAGGTCATCTATTGTACCTGGCTATAAGCCTGGTTTTAGACATCACCGGAATCGTATATTTCCCGATTAGCAATTTCTATTATCTGTTTTTCTTCATAACAACAATTTTAATAATGTTTTACGTGGGATTAACGGCGATTTCCAAAGGGAATTGGGAAGCGAAAATATTTATCATGGGATTCGCTATTTTCGGAATTTCAGGCCTGCATGATATCTTTGCGGGATTGGAATGGATTTCACATTGGCATTGGATGTCGCATTGGGGCGCGTTTATTTTTATGCTTTGTTTAGGCTATCTATTGGAGCTGCGGTTTACTGAAAATCATAACCGGTTGCAGCAGTATTCGAAAGAGTTAGAAATTAAAACTAAAAAGCTGGATAAATACAGCCAGGTTCTGGAGCAAAAAGTTGCCGAACGAACGCTGGATTTGAACGAGAAAAACAGGGAGCTTGCCAAAACCAATGAAGAATTGGAAGATACGCTTACCAAACTAACCCAAATGCAATCGCAATTGATTACGCAAGCGAAAATGGCGTCTTTGGGAAACCTTGTTGCCGGGTTGGCGCATGAGTTAAATAACCCCATTGGGGCCGTTCAAAGCGCAGCGGATGTTTCGCTTCGTTGTGCGGATAAAATAGAAGGCACGATATCAAACTATGATAAAATAGAGCCACTACAAACAAACGCTCCCCTCAAAAAAGCCACTCGACTGCTTGGCGAAAGTTTGCAAGTGATTATAAATGGCGGCCAGCGCATTGAAAAATTGGTAAGGAGCCTTAAGAATTTTGCCCACCTGGATGAAGCGGAGTACCAAAGAGTGAATATCCACGAAGGCATCGAGAGTACTTTAACGCTCTTAGAAAAGGATTTGCAAAATCGAATCGTAGTCACCCGCGAGTACGCGGAGTTGCCCAAAATCCTTTGCAACGCCGGGCAGGTTAACCAGGTGTTTATGAATGTTTTACAGAATGCCGTTCAGGCAATCGACGGCGAAGGGGGAATTGTTATTAAAACATCGTTAAATGAAAAACATGCCTGTATTCAATTCCACGATACCGGAAAAGGTATTCCAAAAGAGAAGTTGGAGAATATTTTCGAGTTTTCATTTTCGCAAGATAGCAGCCGGGTAAAGATGGGGGCGGGGTTATCGACGGCGAATCAGATTATCCAAAATCATCACGGGCATATTGAAGTAAAGAGTATTGAAGGAAAAGGCAGCACATTTACAGTTATTTTACCAATAAAATAAGGAGCCAGGAGTGAGCCGGCGATTGGTGTTAGCTTCAGAAAATATAGGGGAGAAAATGTAGTGAATTCCCCACCTTTGTAAGGCGGGGAATTTATTCTACTGTTCCTCTTACGATCGTTACGGAATTAAACGAAGCGGTCTCCGTAACGATCATATTCTGGTTGTATAATGATAATGTTTTGTGGGTTTACGATGTAAAAACAGTCTGAGTGTTCTTAATACGGCGGGTCTGCCGGGCCATCATACCCGCACATTCCGACGCGCGGAGAGTTGAGAAGCGGCATGGGATCGCCATAGTTTTCGTGGGGATGGTTTTTGGCGTGTTTACCGCACAACACGCCCTCCTGTTCGTGTTCGTATAAACACTCAATACACAACCAGGAAGCCGGTTTGCCGCATTCGACGCAAAGCGCTTCCGGTGGATCGTTGCGCGCCATCAGTGCAATGGGATACCGGGTAGTAGACTTCCCCTCACGCGCATTAACAACTTTTATCGATAATTCCGAAGATGTGCCAAAGTCATAAACGTAATCGATTTCCATCCCGATTCTAAAAACCGCGCCGGCTTTCCGGCTCATGGCAATATTATTCCCGGTCCATTTTCCGATGGAAAATTCGCTTAAATGCCCGCAACATTCCAGCCAGATTGCCCTTAGATAATCGTCCAATTTTTTCAGCGAAGCGTTGCCATCCATTTCCAGATGCAGCCAAAAGCCCGGATTCCAGCAATCTTGAACTTGTAAATGGTAAAAGGTACCTTGCCTTACGCTTTTGGGATTAGCGGTTTCGATAGCCTCAATACGGTTATCGCAAGAAGAAAGGTGTTTCGTAATGCCGCTTTTCGACAAATTGACACCACAGTAAGCGCAATTGCCGCGAGATTGTTTTTTACGTGCCATAAAATCTCCTCATAATTAATCAAACTCAATTTCACTAGAACCAGGCAGCGAGGCCACAAATTCTTTTCCCATAATTTGCGATGGCGTTTTGCTACCGGGATCAACATCCTCATCGAGCAATTTGCTAACAATTGCCAGCGATCCATACATTGTAACCACGTAGCCGTTGGCAGTTTTTACTCGTGCGGTTTTCTTTTCGCCTTTTTCATTTAGAACCTCTCCCCAAACGTAAGATGGGTTGCCGGTTCGCTCTTCCTCGCTGGGGCCGGTAACCGTTTTTGTAATTCGATATTTTAGGATGCTTTGTATCGTATCGGTTGCGAGAATAGGGCGAATGTAGCGCATCATTTTTAATGTTGAAACCGTTGAGGGCGGAAGCGGGACATATACTTCGATGTTAGGGATACCGGTGGTATAATAGGCGGTGGAGACATCTCCCCAGGGAATACTGACAGCGTTTTTTTCGCCGTTACCGAAATCGATGGTTCGCTCTTTATAAGCCAGGGGCACTTCCATAATCACACTATCCTGGCGGATTCTGCCGCCGACTTTAATGCCTTCTACACTGGTTTTCGCTGTTCCGGCGCTCATTCCGGATTTGGATTCGAACCCCAACATAAGGTGTGTGGCGTCCGGCAGGGAATCCTTTAACGTTGCGGCAAGGCAGTCGGTGGGAATAACATCAAACCCAACGCCGGGACACATTACAATGCCGGCATCCCGAATGCGGTCGTTTTGGTTGTGGATATATTCAAATACTTCGATTTCGCCGGTAATATCCAGGTAGTGGGTTTTCGTTCTCAGGCAGGCTTCTACCATCGGGGGGCTGGTCGCGGAAAAGGGGCCGGCACAATGCAGCACCAGGTGCATCTCTTTAAGTTGATCCGCTACAGTGGAAGGATCATCCAGGGAAAAAGCGCTATGCCGGAATCCGAGTTCATTTGCCAGCGTTTCGACCTTCTCTTGAGAGCGTCCGGCTAAAATTGGATTTAATCCCAGTCGTTTTGCTTCCCTGGCAATTAATAACCCGGAGTAACCATAAGCGCCATAAATTATCCACTGCTTTTCGCTCAAGAGGGTTCTCCTTTTCGAGGAAATCTCCGATCTAATATTTGATTCCATTCCTCAATTTGCGATTGATTCTTTTCCATCAGAATGGAGTCATCGCCTTCAATGGTAATGCTTTGAATGTTATCACCTTGCCGAATATCGTTAACGACTTGCTGGTCGGCATCGCTCTCCACTTTACCGAAGACGGAGTGCTTGCCGTCCAGCCACGGCGTGGGCACATGGGTAATAAAAAATTGGCTGCCGTTGGTAGCGGGGCCAGCGTTGGCCATAGAAAGAATGCCAGGAGATTCGTGGAGTAATGCCGGATCAAATTCATCTTCAAAACGGTAGCCGGGGCCGCCACTGCCAGTGCCGTGAGGGCAGCCGCCCTGGATCATAAAATTATCGATAACCCGGTGGAATGTTAACCCGTTATAATACCCGCGTTTCGCGAGGTTTACAAAATTTGCTACCGTTACCGGTGTTCTATCATCAAAAAGTTGAAGGTTGATGGTGCCTTTATTCGTTTGAATGATTGCGCGTAAGTTGCTCAACTGTTTCTCCTTTCAGTGTGTTTGGAATGTTTTTGATACTTTCAAAAATTCCCTTCCTTACGAAGGAGGGGAATTCTGTTTCTGTTACTTTTCTTCTTTCTTTTCCTCAAAATCAATTGCTGCGGAATTAATGCAATAGCGCAGCCCGGTAGGATTGGGGCCATCCGGGAAAACATGGCCGAGATGGGCGTCACAATTATTGCAAAGCACTTCGGTGCGCACCATACCATGGCTGGTATCGGTTTCCGTTTTAACATTTGCTTTATCGATTACGTCATAAAAACTGGGCCATCCACTGCCGGAATCATATTTTTCATCGGAACGGAATAGTTCCGCTTCACAGCAAATGCAGCGGTAAAGACCGTCACCTTTATTATCATGATAAACGCCGGTAAAAGCGCGTTCCGTGCCTTTTTGGCGCGTTACACGATATTGCTCCGGCGTTAGTTGTTTACGCCATTCTTCGTCGGTTTTTTTGATTTTATCAGACATAATTATCCTTTGAGGTTTTTATTCTTCAATCCAACCATTCAAGGCATCGATAATTTTTTTTGCCTGATCCGGGCTGGAAATATTAAATTTTGATTGTTGCATATAGTCGCCACGAATTTTACGATAACGGCGAATGGTATAGCGATCGCTGCTGTAACTTTCTTTCGCAGCTTCCCATTGTTGATATCGGAAAATGATGGTTGCCCAGGCGCCTTTGGAGAGGATCACTTTATCCAATTCCTTAACAATATCAATGCCGCCTTCTTCGTAATTAATCGTAATCTCTTCTACTTGTGATGCCATTTCAGCTCCTTTCCCATTATATGATGATTATTATCGAACGTCAAATTATACACAATAAACGTTTGTTACCTCAATAACTATTTTTAATAATGGAAAGGAATGCGTATTTTTTCAATATCTTTTAAAAAAAGATTTGTTAAAAACATGTGAGGATTTTACCCTGTACGCGCCCTATTTTAATTCTTTATTTCCGTATTTGGATGTTTTGGGAACGCACGGGTTACGAAAAAATTCTATTAATGCAAGTAATGCAGGGGTGATATACATAATGGATGAAAAACAGAGAATCTTGATTGTAGAAGATGATCCGAACATTGCAAAAGTCATCGAAATTCATTTAAAAGATATGGGCTATAAATTAGACCGTGAAGATAATGGCAAAACCGGTTTGCAAAGAGCGCTGGAAAATGATTATGCGCTGATTATTCTGGATATAATGCTGCCAAAATTAGATGGCCTGGAAGTATGCCGCAGAATCCGCCAGGAAAATAAATACACGCCAATTTTAATGCTAACCGCCCGCAGCGAAGAAATGGATAAAGTGCTTGGCCTGGAATTCGGGGCGGATGATTACATTACCAAACCCTTTAGTGTGCGTGAATTTATTGCGCGGGTAAAAGCGATTTTTCGGCGCATTGAGGCTGATACGGAAAAAATCCAGGAAGACGAAGAAAACCCGCGACTGCAATTCGGCTCGTTAGAAATCGATCTCGCCAAACGAAAAGTAACCATCAATAGCAAAATTGTCGAACTCACCGCAAAAGAGTTTGATTTGCTAACCTTGTTTGCCCGAAATCCCGGCCGCACCTATAATCGCCAGGATTTGCTCGATCTTGTTTGGGGATATCAATACAGCGGCTACGATCACACGGTGAATTCTCACATCAACCGTCTGCGCAATAAAATTGAACACGATCCTGCCAATCCCCGCTATATCAAAACATTGTGGGGGATTGGATATCGCTTTGCCGAACCGGAGGAGTTTTACGAATGAAGCGTTTTTTTCAAACCTTTTATGGGAAATTGTCCCTGCTGTTTTTGATTTTACTATTGTTGATGGGGGCTGCCCAAATTTGGATCACCACTCAATCAACGCAAGCGTTTTATCGCGAGGCGGAGCAAAAATTGAACTTGAAGCTGGCGCAGGATTTGATACCGGATTTTGAACCGTTTTTAACCGATAGCATCGACATTACTGGTATCAAGAATATGTTTCATTACATGATGGTGATCAATCCAAATATCGAAATTTATCTCCTGGACGGACAGGGGAAAATTATGGCATACTTTACCGAACCATCCAAAAAGGTGCAAATTGAAAGCGTTGATTTAGCGCCGGTGCGGGACTTTTTAACCGACGATCACCCGCCGCTTTATTTAGGGATTGATCCTCGTAATCCTGATCGGAAAAAGGCGTTTTCTGCCGCGCCCATCCAAATTGGCAAAGACATGAATGGTTATCTTTATGTTATTCTCGGCAGCGAGCAATTTGATACCGCGGTGGAAATGATCCTGTCTCTTATACACATCTCCGAGCCCACGAGACTCCATTGCATCTC
>CAXHHS010000355.1:0-7107 GCA_964015645.1 uncultured bacterium | reverse complement strand
ACCGAAAAGCCATTTCCAAACACGCCGGCAACATCAGCCAGGCCGCCCGGGAATTGGGATTAACCCGCGCATCGCTGTATCGGCGGTTGGAGAAATATGGTTTATAAGCGCTTCCGCATCGTTATTATCGGCAGAATTTTACTGCTATCCGCTTTTATCTACCTCTTTTATTTTCTCATCCTGGAAACGGAATATTACGCGGCAACGTTTATCATCATCTCTATTATTATTTACCAAATTGTTACCCTCATTCAATATGTCGAAAAAACCAATCGCGATCTAACCCGTTTTCTTGATGCTATTAAATACTCCGATTTTTCGCAAACATTTATTAGCACCGGTTTGGGGTCTTCCTTTAACGAATTGAAGGCGGCGTTTAATGATGTAATTCTGAAATTCCAGCAAGCCCGCGCAGAAAAGGAAGAACATTTTCGCTATATGCAAACCGTCGTGCAACATGTTGGTATTGGTGTTATTGCATTTGATATGAATGGTGAGGTTAGCTTAATTAACTCCGCAGCAAAGCGGGTTTTGGGAATGCCCTATCTTAAAAATATTAAAGCACTTAGTAGAGTAAGTGAAAAGCTGGTGGAAATACTTCCGGAGATGAAATCCGGCCATAAGGCGCTCATCAAAATTGAAAATTATGAAGAAGAAGTGCAATTAGTAATTTATGCCACGGAATTTCGCATGCACGATATGCGTTACACGCTGGTTTCTTTACAAAACATCGGCACCGAATTGGAAGAAAAAGAGATGGAAGCCTGGCAAAAACTCATCCGGGTTTTAACACATGAAATTATGAATTCGATTACACCGATTTCCTCCCTGGCTGCTACCGCAAACGATATGCTCACCGATACCGAAAGTGAAGGCAGCATTTCCACCGAATCGGCAGAAGACATTCACACCGCCCTGCAAACCATCCAAAGCCGCAGCAAAGGATTGATGAATTTTGTTGATGCTTACCGTAACTTGACACGCATTCCCAAACCAAATTTCAAGATATTTCCGATTGATCAGCTTTTTAAACAAATCCAAATGCTGATGCGCTCCCAGGTGGAAAAAAACAATATTGAATTTAATATTAGTGTACGGCCAAGCAGCCTGGAATTGACCGCTGACCCGGAATTAATCGAACAAATTCTTATCAATTTGGTGCTAAATTCCATCCAAGCGATGAACGGGCGCCCTGACCCGCAAATCGAGCTATCTGCCCGCATGGACGAGCGCGGTCGAATTCTCATTCAAGTTATCGATAATGGCGAAGGCATGTTAAAAGAAGTGCAGGAAAAGATTTTTATCCCATTCTTCACCACCAAAAAAGGCGGCTCTGGAATTGGCCTTAGCCTTGCCAGGCAAATTATGCGATTGCATCGCGGCTCCATCAATGTACAATCTAAGGCGCAAGAAAAGACCGTTTTTACCTTGCGGTTTTAATGATGCTATTTAAAATCGCATAGCTTTAGTCGTATGATTTTAGTATTTGAGTTTGCTCCCGAAACAATGTAGCCTGTTGAATTAAGGGATTCTATAACTTATATTGGGATAAGAATTTTATATAAGGGTTAAGATATGTATCAATTAGATTATGAAAATAAAGATATTGTAATTCGGTTTGACAGAGACTCTATTGATAAAAATCTTCTCGCAAGCCTACTAGAATATTTAGAGATAGAGCAAATCCGAAAAAAGAGTAAACTAACGGAAAAGCAAGCAAAGTTGCTTGCTAAAGAAATTAACTACAAGGTATGGGAAAAAATAAAAATAAAATTCATCGAGGATTAATTGGGGAAATACAAACCAATTATTGTCGATACGAACATTTTGATGTCTGCGCTGCTCAAACACAAATCAGCATTCTTAGAGACATTAAGGTCCACTGAACATCAGTTTTATATATGTGAATTACCCATCATAGAATTATTCAAACACAAAGAGAAGCTTATTAAATATAGCGATCTATCCGAAGATCAAATTACTAAAGTTTATTATTTCCTATTGAAGAAATTAAACATTTTTAAAGAAGATTTGATAGAAAAAGCCAATTGGAAGAAAGCTTACGAATTATGTAAAGACGTAGATGAAGCAGACACACCTTTTGTTGCTCTAACATTTGAATTAGATGGTTTGCTTTATAGCGGGGATCAGAAACTTAAAAAGCATTTGAGAGCTAAAGGATTCAATGGAGTTTTTGAGTATTCTAAAGAAGATTCCTAACACACGGATTTTATTTGTTTTGCAAGCCGTGACTTAAATCAATCCCACCTCTATTAAAACGCCTACTTTCCCTCTTAGTATACATTTAAGTTTTATGTTTTACAATCTATGTATTGTGATTTATGAAAAAAAAATCCGGTGCATAGTAAGTAAACTATGGTTGTAAAATGAGGAGAGTTGTTAATCATGGATGAAAAGGAGAAACAGGGCATGAGCAAAGAAATCCCTAATCAGCAAGATGGTCTTAAGATTGTTCGCGACCTGCTAATCGGACAAGAGTTTTCGGAATATCACAAGGAGATCGAAACACTAAAAACCGAAATCCACGAGATAAAAAAGCACATGGTCAATTCGTTTGATGTGCTCAAAGAATCGCTCGCCAGCATTAAAAATGCGAACGAGGATACTCAAAAAGAAATGTACAGCCAGATGGAAAAATTCGAAGCAAAATTCCAGACATTGCTAAAAGGAACCCAGGAACAATTGGTGCGCAAAATCGACCGCATCAACGCTGAGAGCACCAATCGCCTGCAATTGGCCGACTTCCTCAGCGATCTGGCTGCCCGCGTTCGTGATGGTGAAGCCAATGAAAAAGATATTGTAAACGGGCGTTTGGAAACGGTTCACAACAATTGATTATAGAATATTCTTCACTTCTTTCATAATATCGTTAACATGAAACGGCTTATTCAAAAATGCAACTGCGCCATTGGTGTTAATCTCTTTAAGATCATTATTCCGGGTATAACCGCTCATTAAAATAATTTTTTGATTTTTATATTTACTTTTGATCGCATTAAAAGCCGCTTTTCCATCCATCTCCGGCATTACCATATCCAAAATTACCAGGTCGATTGTTCGAGCGTACTTTTCGAATAACTCTACTCCTTCCTTTCCATTTGCCGCAGTGAATACATTGTAGCCGTTCAACTCAAAGATTTCTTTTAAAATTGTTCGGATGTTATATTCATCATCCACAACCAAAATTTTGGGTGATCCGGAAGCAGAATCACCCAAGTTTGAATTTTTTTGCGCCCGCTTCAGTAAAATTTCAGTAACCGGTAAATAAATGTAAAACGTCGTTAGTTGGCCGGGAACGCTGCGAACAAATATCTCCCCTTTTAAATCTTTAATGATATTGTAGACGATAAAAAGACCGAGGCCAAGACTTTCGTTTTTGATTTTAGACGTAAAAAACGGTTTGAAAACATGTTTAAGGTTTTTTTCTTCGATACCTTTCCCGTTGTCTTCAAAGGTCATTTCGATATATTTGCCTTTTGGCATAAAAAACATATATGGTAACAGCAAGTCATCTCTTTCCATCTCAATAATGCGAGTGGAAATACGGATGTAGCCACGCTCCTGAAGCGCTTCCAAGCTGTTTTGGGTTAAGATTTTGATGAGTTGGGCCATACGGCGAGAATATAATGGTAGAGAGGGGATTTCTGCTTCCAGGGAAAATCGAATTTCAATCTCCGGTGGGATTTTCTCTTTAAACCGATCCATTACATAAACAATAAATTTGTTGAGGCTTAAATGTTTAGGCTGCTCAATCTCCGTCAAATTATAATTCAAAAACGCTTTTACCACATTACCGGCCTGGGTTAGGGATTTTTCCATAGTTTGCAGATGTTTCTGCAAATGATGATCATCCGGCAGGGAATTTTTGATTAAACTAACGTTGGGAATCATCACCGTTAGCAGGTTATTTAGATAGCCATTGATGATGCCGGAGAACCGTGTAATTTCATCCAGCGCCTCATTACGAAAGGCCTGCTCCAGGATATATTTTTCCATCTGTTTAATGCGGCTGGTAACAATTTTTAGCTGGGAGAATGTTTGCGAAGCCTGTTCGATATTTTGAAGCGATGCGATGATTTTTTCAAAATATTCATTGATGTCCGGTTGTTTACTCATTCATCAACCTAAGATTGAATCACCTTTAAACATTATGGAGTTCATGTGAAAGATAAATTCCTCATAACAATTAATAACGAAAATGAGCAATATCACAGGAAAAAATAAATAGGTTGGTTGCAGGCAAAATAATTTACTAATAAAAATGCCTGATGCACGACCCGGCAATTTTGCCGAAATCGCATATCAGGCATCAACTGGAAAGACTACTATGAAATCTGGCGTTTGTACTCAAATTAAAGACCGAAGGCACGCATAAACCCAATACCGAAGGAGAAACCGGTATATTCATTACTCAGGCTTAACGGGGTATCAAAATACATTACATTGTAGCGAATATCGGCAGAAATTGCCCAGTCGTTCATCCATAGCAAGTCTACACCGCCGCCAAGATAACCGGCTGCACCGAGATTTGCCTGTAGATTGGAGAACGAATTAAATATGCTGGCGCCATTGGTAAATTGAAAACCCAACGTGGGTCCGGCACCGGTAATAACATACGGCGAAAGTTTGCTATAGGGATTTTCGATTAATCGAAATTTCATTGAAAACTGCAACGGAATTAGGAAAGAGGATTGGCTGAATTGGTTTGCAAACAGGTTGTTGGTTGGCGCAGAAGAATTAGAGGCCAGGACATCGAGATTGAAACCATACAAAAGCCGGCTGCTGCCCTTGTGCATATAGGCAATGGTGGAGCCAAAAAAATTAGCACCTGCATTTAACTGCACTTTACCGCTATGCCTGTCAAAATCGTTCCAGGACAGGGCGTCTTTTTGATGAATTTTAGATTCTGAAAATCCATCCTGTGAAGATTTTATTTCTGGCTGATTCTCCGCAAATAAAATACCACTCCAAACTAAAATCGCTAACAGGGTTACAAAATATCTCATTTTACACCTCATAAGTTATATTTTTTAGCCTTATTTCTTAAGGTTCGTAATGTAAAACCCAATGTTTTAGCAGCTTTGGTTTTGTTGTTTTGGGTTTCGATTAATGCCTGACGAATAATTTCTCGCTCGCAGGCTTCCAGCTTATCACGGTAGTTTAATGTGACATCATCCATAACAATGTTCAATAATGGAGATTGAATATTTTTAGCGCCTTTTAAATATGCTGGTAAGTCATCAGCATCGATGTAATCGCCCTCACACATTACCACGGCATTTTCGATGGCGTTTTCTAGTTCTCGTACATTTCCGGGCCATTCATAAGCCATCAACACTTTGCGGGCTTCATCAGTAATGCCGTTGATTTTGCGGTTATCTTTTTGGGCATATTTTTGAACAAAGTGATCGGTAAGCGGGCCGATATCCTCCAATCGCTCTCGCAGCGGCGGTATAATGATTGGGATAACGTTTAGCCGGTAATACAAATCTTCCCGGAATTCGCCATCTGTCATCTTCTTTTCAAGATCAGCATTGGTTGCGGCAATCATCCGCACATTTACTTCAATATTTTCCACCCCACCAACACGATTAAAGCGTTTTTCTTGCAATACTCGCAACAACTTCGCTTGTAATGCCGCTGGCAGCTCGCCAATCTCATCCAAAAATAAAGTGCCTTTATGAGCAACTTCGAATTTGCCTTTTTTCATTTTATAAGCGCCGGTAAAGGCCCCCTTTTCGTGGCCGAACAATTCGCTTTCCAGCAGGTTTTCCGGAATAGAAGCACAGTTAATTTCCACTAATTGTTGATTTTGCTGTTTGCTTTGATAATGGATAGCGCGCGCAATTAACTCTTTGCCGGTGCCGCTTTCACCGCGGATAAGTATCGTTGCATCGGAATAAGCAACTTTCGACACTTTCTGAAACACTTGCTGCATTTTCCCGCTAACACCGATAATATTATCGAAACGATAGGTGCTGCTGAGCTTGGATTTCAGGTCAATATTTTCACTGATCAACCGTTGTTCCTGGATTGCACGGCGGAGAATTATCAATAATTCATCCAAATTAATCGGTTTGGTTAAATAATCGTAAATACCCATTTTCATTGCATTTACGGCATTTTTTACCGTGCCGAATGCGGTCATCATTATGATTTTAATATCCGGTGAGTTTTCTAAAATGATTTTGGATAACTCCAGGCCATCCAAATCCGGCAGTAGAAAATCAACCAGCATCACATTGTAAGCGCCTTTTTTGATTTCAGTCTGTGCTTGTTTGGCATTCTTGGCTTTGGTGATGGCAAACTTCTCGTCTTCTAAAATTTCGGCGAGGCCGTTCAGCGTGTTAATATCATCTTCAACAATCAGTATCTTTTCCTTCATTCGCCTTTTTCCCTCTCTTTCGTCAATCTCAAAATAAAATCGTACCGTCTCAGTTCTTATTGCGATACCGGCCCTTCGTTTAGTTCTTTATTCCGTTCGCCTTCATTTTGTTCCTTAGCACATGGTTTATCAATTGGTAATTCGATAAATACCGAAGTGCCTTCTCCTACTTTGCTTTTAATATAAATTCCCCCTTTATGGCCTTCTATAATCTGTTTAGCGATTGCCAGTCCCAACCCGCTGCCGGTTCTTTTAGTGGTATGATAAAACTCAAATACCTCGTTGACGATATCCGGGGGAATTCCCATACCATTATCTTTAAATTCGATCCGGGCCAGATATGCAGTTTCGTTCGCAGGATTTTTTTTCTCGACAGCTTTTGATTTTACACTCAGGGTTCCTTCATCCATAATTGCTTCTATCGCGTTGATAATAATATTATGAAACACCTGTTTTAACTGGTTATAATCAAACATGCCCGTCAGCACTAACGGTGCGTAAAGGCGTCTTATTTTGACGCCCTCCGAACGCGCTTGCGCTTTTTGAATAATAATTACCTCATCCAAAACCTGGTGAAGGTCGGTACGAATAAGATTAAGCTCCGGTGGCCGGGCAATTGTGAGAAAGTTGGTTACCAGATCGTTAATACGAGTGATTTCCGAGGAGATGATATCAAGATATTTTGTTTTACGTTCTGGTGA
>CAXHHS010000354.1:0-7113 GCA_964015645.1 uncultured bacterium | reverse complement strand
GGCGCAGTTCAAGTTAGCTTGACAATTTAAGTTGCCCATAGGCCATTGATGTCTCATTATTGGTTTGATGATCAATACTGAGAGATGACCTATGGGCGTAAGAAGAGATGATATAACAAACGCAGGGCGAATGCAAATAACAATAGAAGTTTTGTCATCAAATCGTGACTATGGCATGATCACCGGTTTAGCACAACAATACGATGTATCGCGTCAGACGATTTATGATATAGCCAACAAGGGTCAGCAGGTTTTGTTGGCGGGTTTACATCCAGGGTCTCATGGTCCCCATCCATCGCGGAAGTGTATTTCGGTAGACCGCGATCTTTTGGTTCGGGGCAGTGTGGTGTTAACCGAAGCAGGCGTAAGTCAACGCGATGTTTGCTTTTGTTTGGAAGAGCTATTGGATAGCAAGGTTTCCCTGGGTTGGGTCAACACTCAATTGGCAAAAGTAGAAGAGAGGGCGGCATTCGCTAATGAGGCATTTCAGCCAGAGATTGAGGAGAGTTTATCAGGAGATGAGATGTATTCTAATGATCATCCCAACTTGCTTTTAGTGGGTAACGATTCACTCTACATCTACGAATTGAGTCGTCAGCCGGATTGTGAGGGAGAGACCTGGGGAATCCTTTTATCTGATAAGAGTAATTGTTTGCAATTTGCAAGTGATGCTGGCACAGGTTTGTCTGCTGGGGTGAAAGCAGCAGAGATCAAGGTGCACCAACTGGATTGGGAGCATTTGTTACGTCCATTGTGGGGGCAGGCTGCTCGTTTGGAGAAACAAGCCTATGCCGTGCTAAAAGAGTTGGAGGAGCGATCGCGACTTTTTGATCAGACCACGACTCCAGGGCGCTTGCAGCAACATCTCGATCAATGGGAGAGATTGAATGATCAGGCGACCGAGAAAATAGCGGTATATGATGCCTTTTACCGGATTGCTCGATCGGTGGATGATTGCTTTGCTTTGATTGACCTGAACAGCAGTCAATTGCAAGATGCTACGACTTGTATTCAAAAATTGAAGGCCTTGGGAGAACAACTGGAAGCTTGGTCAGGGCGAATTTATCAGAAATTGAGTAGCAATCTAAAGAACTGGGCAAGTCGTTTATTCAGTTATCAAGCGGTTTTGAAGCAAGTCTTAGACCCCTTGAAAACTCGTTTTGGCCCCCAGGGGATCGCTGCTTTGTGTCGAATATGGCAAATTGAGGCAAACCAGAGAAGGCGTGCTTCATCTTTGCCAGAAAAACAGCAACAACAAATCCCCTGGGAAGAAAGTCTCGATGAAGCAATCGCCTTGATGGGAGAAGAAAATTTATGGAAGGCCTGGAATGAAGTATGTCTGGCATTAGGTCATTCCTGGAGAGGAAGCATGTTGGCCGAATGTGTCAATGGTCTATTGCGGACAATGCTCAATAAACGCAAGCATACCGATCAAGGCTGTCTCGAATTGTTTCGCTTCCTGCATAACACTCGCGCTTTCAATCAGGGAAAACGGGCAGGATACTCTCCCGCCAAATTAGCCGGCCTTGAGGTGCCCGATGATCCTTTACTATTATTAGTTATAAAAGAAAAGTGTCAATCTAACTAATTGGGAAATTGAACTATGCCACTTATTAGGATCAAAACCTTCACTTCATCACTCCAGGCTCTTCCCCAACGCCAATAAATATTTTCCTGCTAACCCGATAACTCTCAAAAATTTTCATTTATCTACAAAACTCAACCTATCCGCTTTCCTTGATTAACGGGCAGGAAAATATGTTAGCTAATCGTTACAGAATTGTGAAATCTTTTTCGCCTCACCAAAATATAATGGTTGTGATATAACTCAAAGCCTTTACAAGGCTCATGTTTTGAATTTTAAAGATCATTATCAAAGGAGGCCGATAGTGAAAAGTAAGATTTTATTAAGAGATACTTCATTTTCAATCAAATTCAAACTTTGGAAAATGCTGCGAAACGTCCTGGTTTTAGGGCTTATTGCAATTTACGGCTGTAGCGATGGCAGTTCATCCGGGGACGTTGGGACACAGGGGTTTGGCGTTTCCGGCTTATTGTTCGAAAACAACC
Source organism: uncultured bacterium (assembly GCA_964015645.1). Lineage (GTDB taxonomy): Bacteria > Calditrichota > Calditrichia > RBG-13-44-9 > J075 > CAXHHS01. Next base: position 5,043 of record CAXHHS010000354.1, on the reverse strand, counting down.
TGGTAATGTGGTTCCGGGAAACCGATAACCCCAATAGCGCTAAACTGTATCCCCAAATGTATTTTACCCGCTCCGATGTAAGCGATTTCCCGGTTTGGGGATCATTTCCCGAAGAGTTTTTGTTCTCCGGCGGCGTACCTCGCGATGGTATTCCGGCATTAACGACCCCTAAATTTGTTGGTGCAACTTCCGGGGAAGTGACATCCTATTTGCGGGAAGATGATTTGGTACTCGGCGCAGTTATTAACGGAGATGTGAAAGCGTATCCCGAAAACATCCTTTGGTGGCACGAGATTGCCAACGATGAAATAGGCGGGGAGCAAGTTATTATGACACTTTGCCCGCTCACCGGGACCGGCATCTTTTTCCGAAAACCATTAGATGGCAACTCTGCCCGCGAATTGGAATTGTTGCCGGTTATCGAAACAACCTGGCGTAAATGGAAAGAACTCTATCCCAATACCCGGGTAATTTCCGAAAACACCGGTATTTCGCGCAACTATACCCGTTATCCCTATAATTCCTATCGTAACGAAAATTCCCCACCCTTTGCCCCCCTGGGGTCTGGCCGCCAGGTCGATAATCGATTTTCCCCCAAACACACGATTTTAGGATTGATGGTTGGAGATAAACAAAAAGCATATCCCTTTTCCAGGCTGCAACCCGCCCCGGTTGTAAATGATACGTTTAATGGTTTGGATGTGCTCGTCGTATCGGAAATTGGTGAGCGATTGGCGATTCCTTACGAAAGGCTTTTAGAAGGCCAATTATTAACGTTTACCCTGGAAAGCGAAAATCCTTTTCGAATGAGAGATAACGAAACCGGAAGCACCTGGAATATTAAAGGTGAAGCGCTTGATGGCCAGCTCGCCGGTAAAAATTTAACTCAAGTTCCCGCTTATAATGCCTTTTGGTTTGCCTGGGCTGCATTTTGGCCGGACACCGAAGTGTTTGGTAGCAGCAACTAAAAACAAAGTGAATCCTGATGTCATTAACAAATATAAATCGACAAAACAAAATTGATGCCGGAGTCCTGGAGTGTTGGAATCGTGGAGTAATGTTTTTTCCATTTCTCCAAAACTCCAATTCTCCAACGCCCCATTTAACCGAATCCAGGCTCAAAAGAGTGTTCATATTCAGCTTCTTTCTAATTATCTTTTTAGAAGGCTGCCTGTTTGCCGGAGCGTGGACATTGCCTAAAAAACAACTCTGGTTAAAATCCTCTATATACTACCAAAACACGAGTTCACGATTTTGCAACGGACAGGATGCCCTGGCAGCATCCTACAACTCCGTAGGTTGCCATAACGCCGGCGATAGCGCTCCGTTCGACCCATTTGTTGAGGGGGAAAGCAGGGCGTTAGGCGCTATTATCGAAGCATATTATGGTGCAACCGGCTGGCTGGATTTTGGCGTCGAACTGCCATTTTATAGCCTGCAATTTACCAATCTCGCTAATCCAGATCGCCCAACCAGCAATAATTTTGGTGACATACGGTTTATCGGAAAATTACGATTTATCGAGAAACCGTTCATCGCCACGCTAAAAGCAAGCGCCAAAGCGCCCACCGGCGAATTTACTGTTGATGCAGAAGCCGTTAACCTTAGCGAAGGGCAGTGGGATTATGAGTTTTTCGGCGAATTTGCCAAATCCTTTTGGCCATTGCGTCTATATGTCAATTTAGATGTTGGTTACCGTATCCGCACGGACAACAAAAACATCGAATACACCTTCGGTAACGAGTTTTTATTGCTGGCCGAGGCCGGTTATAATCTCTCCGATAAATTAATGGTTAAAGGCACGTTCGATTGGCTGCGTGGCGAAAGACCGACCATCAAAATTACCGGCAACCAGCTTCCCTGGCGGCGGGAATTGCTTTCTATAACGCCCTCGTTTATTTATTCTCCCCAACGGAACCTCGGATTAGAAGCTGGCATCCGTTTTCCCATCGCCGGCGAGGATTTCCCCAACGGCCCGGTCTTTACCGGGGGAGTGACATACCAGTTTTCGTTACTCTAAGTCTTGGTTCATGCTGTAATCTTGCAAATGATAGAAAACCCCCTTAAATCCGCTAAAGCTCCATAAGCTAAAAAAACAAATATCGATTTAAAAAGAGGATCTTCTCAAAGACTCCTTTTTTACTTTCCCAAATTCGTCATAGCGAATTTGAGAAGTGTGAAAATTTTTTTGCAACCTTTGGTGAAGTTTTACGGTAAGCATGGGTTTGTAAGCTTAAAAGCACTTGTTAACAAATTGCCGGTAGATAAATTAAGAATGAAAAAGCCAGCCCATTTTATATTAAATCTTTTAACTCATCAAACCAATGGAGGTGCCATGATGAAAAAGTGGCAAATGTTTAATGTTGTTTTTGTTGTTTTATTGATTACTGCGTTTTCTGGCAGTTCGCTGTTTGCGCAGACAAATTTAACCCTGCCGTTTGGCGGCGGAAGCCAGCCCGCAAGCGTGACCCAAACCATCGGGGTAACGAATATTACGATTGACTATTTTCGTCCCGGCGTAAAAGAGCGTGAAATTTGGGGCGGAGTGGTTCCCTATGGCTTTTCTCCTGGCGCAGGATTTAATTTTAATACTGAATTCCCCTGGCGTGCCGGTGCGAACAAAAATACCGCGATTTCTTTTAGCGACGATGTAACCGTTCAGGGTACCAAAGTTCCGGCGGGAACTTATGGCATTCACATGATACCGGCGGAAACCGGTGACTGGACATTGATTTTGAGCAAAGATCATCAAGCATGGGGCAGTTTTTTTTATAACGAAGCAAACGACCAGGCTCGCGTAAAAGTAACCCCCCAAAGCGCCCCCCACCGCGAATGGCTGATGTATGGGTTTGAAGATATGACTAACAACTCTACAGTCGCCTATTTGCATTGGGAAAAGAAGAAAATCCCTTTTAAAATCGAAGCCGATGTTAACAAAATTGTTCTGGGAAGCATTCGGTCACAATTAACAAACCTTGCCGGGTTTAACGGCCAGGCATGGCGGCAGGCCGCAGCCTATTGCTTGCAGAATAATATTAACCAGGAAGAGGCATTGACCTGGATTGACCGTGCCATTCAACGCGGGGCAAATAATGCCCAGGCTTTAGCAACTAAATCTGCGTTGATGTCTCAGGCCGGAAAAGATAATACTGCGGTTAAAAACGAATTGATTACGTTTGCCAAAGCTGAAACAACGACGGAAGCCGACATCAATAATGCTGGCTACGTTTATCTTTTCAATAATCACGTTGATGAAGCACTTGAGCTATTTAAATTAAATGTTGAAAGATTCCCGGAATCCTGGAATCCTTATGACAGTTTGGGTGAAGCTTACCAAAATAAAGGCGACACTGCCAACGCCATTAAATATTACGAAATGGCCTACGACAAAGCTCCAGCCGGACAACACGCCAGAATTGAAGGCATCTTAAAACAATTAAAAGGCGATTCTTAAAACTTAGCCATCCCCCTCGATACATTACAACCCCCGGTTTTACTAAGCCGGGGGTTGTTTTTTTACTGTTTTCCATACCGGGGGATATTCCACCGCCCCATTATAAAAACCTAAACTGCTCCCACACACCACTTGCTATAAAGCCAAATCTTTATTATACTTTTCTGTTGAAATTTCCATTTTTATAAAATTTGAAACCTATGGATAGGAACACTTCCGGTATTTTTCTTAAAAATTTTCTAATCAAAATACGAACAAGATGTCGAGTTCCATTTGATAAATTGATTAGGAGTGCAAAATTCATTTTGCACCGGGGTAGTTTTTTACGCAAAATAAATTTTGCACTCCTTTGTCTTTGGGCAGGGTTTTACGGGTTATTTTTTCTCCCTTCTTGTGCAGATACCAGTCCGGGTTATTTGCTGGAAGTTAACGGCCAAAAACTGCCTACCGAAGCGTTTGTGCAGAAATTTAAAAAAAGCACGGAATACCAACAGTCCAAAACGATTAGCGAAACTCAAGTAAGAAATTTTATCGAAACCAACTTTATGAATCAACTTTTGTTTCAGGCTGAGGGATTTCGCTTAAAATTGGATAAAGACAGCAGCGTAATTCGAGAGTTAAACCAACGAAAACGGGAGATTTTGATCCGTCCTGATGGGGTGTTATACCAATCGATCATCCCCGAAAAAATTTTGGTAAAAGATACGGAGTTACAAGAATTTTATGATCTTCAAAAATTTGATATTAAAACAGAAATTAAAGACTCCCTAACAGAGAAAATCCGTCAGGTTAAAATCAATCAATTTTTACAAAGTTATACCCGGGGACTTTATGAAACTTATCATGTCACATTTTCGGAAACTACAATTCCGCTTATCTTAAACAGTTATCGGGAAAATGAAGATGAGCGGCAGCTTGTGGCGCGAGGGTTAAAGCAGGCAGAATTTAATTCCAATATTGTGACATTTGACGGCGGCAGATGGAGTGTGCAAGACTTAATGTCAGAATACAATAAAAAACCTGCTGAACAGCAGCCACCGCTGCAAATAAAAGAAGACGTGATCGATTTTGCGCGCAAAGCAATAATCCCGGATTTACTTTACCTGGACGCCTTAAACCGCAGTCTTGATCTCGATAAAAAATTTTTTACGGAGATAGAACGCCTTAAAAAACAACACGTTAGGAAAGCATGTCGATATCTTTTAATTGATTCTAAAATTATCGTGTCAGATACAGAACTTCAAACATATTACGAATCCGAAAAAGCCCGATTTCTTAATTCCGCTTCAAATTTTATTCAAGACAGTTTGCGGAATGAACTTCGGATACAGCGAAAAAAAGAACTGATCGAAGAAGTGACCCATCGATTACGCCAATACTATAACATTCGCTTTAACTCCGCTGCTGTTCGTGCTGTTGTGGATCGTCTAAATAATGAGAAACTGACTTAATCAATCCCTTTCATTTCTCCTCAAAAATTTTTATTTTCTTTATTCGTAAATCCTGATCGATTTCAAATTTTCTCAATTTATAAGCAGGGGGGCTGTCTCTTATACACATCTGACGCTGCCGACGAGCTTCTTGGTGTA
>CAXHHS010000353.1:0-7122 GCA_964015645.1 uncultured bacterium | reverse complement strand
TTTTGATGATACCCCGGTAGTCGATGGATTCCAGGTATCGGTGCAAACTTCCCAGCAAATCGGGGGCATCGAGCGTGTTACAGACGGATTTGAAAACAACGTTCTCGGTGGCGCAAATGTCGATAGCAGCGGCTCCTGGTTTGTTACTCTCGAAGCATTTCCAACCTCTTCGCTGGAAAGCCGCTCGCACGATTACGAAATTCGTTTTACCGCTACCGGTGCAATTGCTTATAGTTGGGGACCACCGGCCAATTCCTCTGCCGCCTTTCAAGTGCCTTTTGAGGTTTGGGATGTTACGCCTGGCGTCAATCAACAAGTTGCCTTCGAGGTGTTGGACAACAACAACAATCAGCAATGGGAAGAAGGCGAGACCATTTTTATTTTGCAAGCGCCCTATCCCAATCCGCAAATCGGCGACCCGCTTCAGGCTGCGTTTCCTGATGAATTCCCCTATCAAGCCATCATTGCCAATGCGCCATCAGACCCGGATCGAACGCCTCCCCAAACCGGTGATATTGTTCGCATCGAGTCTTTTCGCAGCCTGAGCGAAACCGACACATACACAATGAACTTCAAGATGTCCGGCTTTGACGCCAGCCTGGTTGATTTGTCGGAAATCCGGGTAGTGCCCAATCCCTACATTGTTGGCGCAGAATGGGAAGAAATCCAAAACGTGCACCAGGTGCGCTTCATGTTCCTGCCCCCGGAATGCACCATCAACATCTACACCGTTAATGGCGAAAAAGTAAATACCATCGAGCACACTAATTTTAGCGGAGATGAACTATTCAACCTGGTAAACGCCAACGACCAGGCGTTAGCTTACGGGCTGTACGTCTACGTCGTTAACACACCGGATGGCAAAAAACACATGGGTAAGTTTGCGATTATTCGGTGATAAAATGTCATATAGAATTTACAGATAGGTAGAAAATCTGGAGTAATGGAGAGATGGAGTATTGGAGAAATGGACATTAATCCGTCACTCCAATACTCCATAATTCCCAAAATAGACGGAGTTTTTATGAAGCGATTAACTCTACTAATTATCTTACTTGTTTTTTCTGCAACTCCCTTTTGCGTATGGGGACAGGGCAACAGCGACAAAAGCGGTACCACCGCGGCACAATTTTTAAAAATTGGCGTAGGTGCGCGCGCAATGGCCATGGCCGGGGCTTATGTCGCCCAGGCCGATGATGGGTACAGCCTGTATTGGAATCCCTCCGGTTTGACGAAACTTCAGAATTATGAATTGGTAGGCTCCTACACTCGCTGGTTTGCCGGCATCGATCACCAGTTTTTAGGCATTGTTCTGCCCGTCACCCAGAATACAGTGCTGGGGTTCCAGGGCATATTTTTAAACACCGATCCTATTCAAATCACCACGGTTTCCCAACCACACGGCACCGGCGAGTTTTTTGATGTTAGCGACCTCGCGGTGGGCATCTCATTCGCTGCCCGGCTGACACACTTTTTCTCCGTTGGCCTTACTGGCAAATTTATTCAGCAATCGATTCATAATGAATCCGCCTCCACTTTTGCATTGGATATTGGCACAATGTTAGACATTCCGTTTAAAGGCTTAAAATTAGGAATGAACTTCTCCAACTTCGGCGGTAAAATGAAACTTGATGGGCGGGATTTAACCCGCGAGTTCGATCTCAATCCCGATAACACATTGAATACCGGCGTGGAAACTCGCCTCAAAACCCAATCGTGGGATTTGCCGGTAAACTTCAATGTCGGGTTAGCAATGGACATTGTCGGTCAAAGCGCAAACGGATTTGTGCAAAACGAAAACAGCCGCGTATCGTTTACTATCGATGGCAATCATCCAGCAGATACAGCAGAATATATTAATTTTGGAATAGAATATTCATATAGCGAAATCATCAGTTTGCGCGGTGGTTATCGCCTCAATCGCGACCTGGAAAAATTCTTTTACGGCGTTGGCTTAAACATCCCGCTTTCCAAATCAAATTTTAAATTTGATTACGCCCTCGCCTCTTTTAGCGAATTGGATTACGTACATATATTTAGTTTCGGATTAACACTTTGAGTAAGCCATAGGAAAGTAGGCAGTAGGCAAAAGAGTGGCTTTCCAATTTGCTTACTGCCTACTCGCCTACTGCTTACTAAAAATATAATAGCTATGTTTAAAATAAAATCGACTCTCACCTGTATGCTACTAAAGTTTAATATTGCCAACGTTTTTCTCCTCATTTTCCTACTTTTTCAAAACTGTGCAAACGATTACTTTAAGCCGCTTCATTACGATCCCCCCGGATCAACCAATACCTCGGATAAAACAATCCAATTTCAACATAAACGAACCATTGGATTTCAAAATGCCAGCCTATGGGTCAGCAATGAATTTGACGGTGCGCGCTTAAATGATTTTTTCCAGGTAAACGATTCGACCTATACGGCAATAATAAACCCGGAAAATGAACCGATTAACAACAGCGCCTGGTATGCCTTCAAAATATGGTCGTTCAAAAAGCAATCGGTTTCGATCCGTCTTACATATAATAATGGTGACCATCGATATCATCCTAAAATTAGTAAAGATAGAATCTCCTGGCAGCGGTTAGATTCTCTATTTTATCACCCCGACACTGTGAATAAATCAGCAGAATTGCAGCTTACGGTTGGACCGGATACACTTTGGGTAGCTGCCCAGGAATTGCTTGTATCGAAAGATTTTGACCGGAAAATTGATAATTTTGCCCAATATCCATTTGCCAGCAAAACATTGCTGGGGCATAGCAAAATGGGCAAACCGATTTATAAATTGGATATTACGGAAGCAGACCCTGTGCAGGGTTACGTGCTAATTATTAGCCGCCAGCACCCGCCGGAAGTAACCGGCACACTCGCTTTGTTTTCTTTTTTAGAAACCGTATGCAACGATTCGGAGCTGTCGCGCGCTTTTCGAAAACGATTTTGTGTTTCGGCTATTCCTCTAATGAATCCCGATGGCGCGGACAACGGCCATTGGCGGCACAACACCGGCGGTGTGGATTTAAATCGCGATTGGTTTAGCTTTAACCAACCGGAAACCCGCCTTGCTCGTGATGTATTTTTAGAAACTGCCAATCATGAAGACAAACAAGTCTATTTATTTCTCGATTTTCATTCTACCCAACGCGATATTTTTTATACCCTCGACAAAAATTTAAAGACGATTCCCGATGGATTTACCGATAAATGGCTAAATAAAATTCGCCAGGCGTTTCCGCATTACCACCTCCGGGAAAGACCATCCGGTACCGGTTCACCGGTATCCAAAAACTGGTTTTACGAAACATTTAAAGCGCCTTCCATAACCTATGAGGTTGGCGATGAAACCGACCGGCAGTTGATCCGGCAGGTCGCCTCTGGCGCAGCGATTGCAATGATGGAATTACTATTGGAAGAAATCAAATGAAGGGGCGATTTTACAAAAATATTTTAATATAGTTTGCCGATCATCTTTGCCACCTCACAACGGCAGGTTCATTTTTTTCAGGAATGCCGTGTAGCGCCGGTCTTTCTCGATATTGCGCAGCAGCGGATTGCCTTTCATTTCGGCGAGACCGCCATCGCGCTGATCATAGGCGCGCTCCAACCACTCGAATGCTTTATCGGTCTCGCCGCGGTAGGCGTAAATTTCGGCAATCTGGTACGCTGAATCGTTCTGATTCTTTTCGATGATTTTCGCCAACGCGTCATCCGCTTCCTTGTTCCTGCCCAGTGCGTGATAAACCAGCGCAAGCCCGTACATTTGCCAGAAAGGTTCGGTTTCCTGTTTTACCTCTGCCAGTGCCGAATCTGGTTGCCCTTTCGCAAGATAAACGCAACCGATACGATTATGCGCACCCCAATATTGCGGATTCAGCTCCAGGCATTTTCTAAAGGCGGTTTGTGACTCATCAAGTAAACCGATATACCAGGTATCCAAACCGAGATTATTGTACAAGACAGTTCTGACCGGGTCAAGCTCAATTGAACGATGGTTTAACCTGATTGCTTCATCGAACCGTCCAAGTGTTGCCGCTAAACGAGCTGCATTAGCAATAATACCGGCATCCCCTGGCGCCAGATCCAGCGCCCGCCGAAAGGATGCATTCGCCCCATTCCAATCCCAGGCGAAACTTCGCTTAATCCATCCCATTAGTGAATGAGCTGCGGCAAGGTTAGGGTCAAGCGCAAGCGCTTTTCGCACTTCCTGACGCGCTTTGAGGTACCCCTCATCCACAGGCACATAGCCCTGATCAGCCTGAGCACCGTGGCTCCAGGACAAACCCACCCAAGCGGGTGCATAGCCGGGATCTATCGACAGCGCCTTCTGGTAATGGCCGACTGCCTTCTCCAAATTTTCTTTACCGCGCAGTCTGTAAAAATGCTTGCCAAGCAGGTAAGCGTTGTAAGCCTGTGGGTCTGTTTCCCGTTGCTGTGTTGCGCTTTCTTCTCCCAGCAGGGTTATCTGAAGCGCTTCCGCTACAGAGCCTGAAATAGAATCCTGCAAAGCAAATATATCTTCTAAAGTTCCGTCATAGGTCTCAGACCACAGTGGAGCATCGATCTTCACATCAATTAACTGCGCCGTGATTCGTAACTCATTTCTGTCTTTACGCACACTACCTTCTAATATGTGCTGAACCTTAAGCTTTGCGGCAATGGTTTTGATATCGATATTGGTTCCTTTAAACGAGAAGGCAGAGGTGCGAGAGGTCACCCGCAGTTGGGGATTCTTTGCCAGCACATTGAGCAGTTCTTCAGCCAGTCCGTCGGAAAAATATTCCTGGTCTTTTTCCGGACTTCTGTCGGCAAAAGGCAGAACGGCGATGGTTTGCACCGATGCCCTGGCAGGCTTCGCGACCGGCCTCAAAATGTAGAAAGCGATTGCCATGACCAAAATCATGGCTGTTGTAATCATCCAGGACAATTTTGATTTGTTTACCCCTCGCTTTTTCCTGCCAAATTGCTTATCATCGATGGCCTGTAAATCGCCGGCAACATCATCGACGACTTGGTAGCGGTCATCAGGATTTTTGGATAACGCCTTCATTACAATCTGTTCTATCGCCGGAGAGATATTGGCCATTGGTTTCGGCGCTTCATTTATGATTGAATACATCACCGCATGGTCGTAATCGCCGCGAAACGGCAACTTACCAGTGAGCATTTCATAAAGAACGACTCCAAACGACCAGATGTCCGTACGCTGGTCGATTTCTTCGCCGCGCGCCTGTTCCGGCGACATATATGCCATTGTACCAACGGTGATGCCTTCCTTTGTAACCTGGTCACTTCCACGAATTTTAGCCAGTCCAAAATCCATGATCTTGACTTCACCATCTTTGTTGTTCATGATGTTCGTCGACTTAATATCACGATGAATAATACCTTTATTATGTGCAGCTCGCAGCCCGGAGATGATTTGGGTAGCAATGCCAGTGGCCTCTTCTATTGGAAGAGGGGAATTATCAACATAGCTTTTTAACTCCTTGCCAGTGATAAATTCCATAACGATGAACATTTGATCGTTATGCTCTTCTATGGCATAAATTGTGGCAATATTGGGGTGATTTAGTGCAGCGGCGGCTTTGGCTTCAATTTCGAAACGCTTGCGTTTATCGGCATTCGAAGCGATGTGTTTGGGCAGGAATTTGATGGCAACAAAGCGATCGAGTTTTGTGTCCTCAGCTTTGTAGACCACACCCATGCCGCCTTCGCCGAGTTTTTCAATGATTTTGTAATGCAGTATTTTTTGCCCGATCAATTTGCTAACCTATAAACTTTCGGCTATTCAAAGCCGTGTTGTCTTTTTCTCTTCAGGTTTTTTATTGCCACCGGTTTCTTTAAACATTTGTTTGAAACCACACCAGGGGCAAAACCATTCTTTACGATCTTGATCGCAATCGCCAATACTCCACCAGCGGTTACATTCACTGCATTGGAAGTGAGTGAGAATTTCAGTCGATTTCTTTCCCATAAATGATGGCCTCTCCCATGATATTAGCGATAGAAGTGACTGCCGTCGCCGCGACTGCCGCTTTTTTTACTCAGCGATTATACTCTATACGTATCCACTCTCCAATTTTTCACCGCCTTTTTGATAGCGGCTTCTGACATATTTTCTGCTACGGCTTTTTTTGCAAGTTCAACAATTTCCTCGTCGGAAGCGAACCGTAAACCGATAATTTGCCGGATCGTCAAGTTCGAATCTAATTTTTTGCCAGTAATTTCTTTATAGCGTAAATTTTCTTCCAACCGAATAAGCCTGTCTTGCGCTCTTAACGGAAAAACTCTCAGGTAGAAAAAGTTTATCGATACTGCTAAGGTGAGTACAGTAATCAGCGAAGCGCTGTAAGCTCCGCTGCCGGCGCCAATCGTCGCGAATCAATTGACCAATGATCCGATAAGCACCATTAGAATTAATGTAGCTAATACAAAATGATACATCGGTACCCACCGGCGGTGAGTATTAAAATTTTGCTGGCTCACAATATCTCCTTTAAATGATCATTGAACTTGTGCTTCCGTAAAGCTGGAAGAATATATCGAAAGCAAATGAAACGTAAAAGATATTACCTGTAAAAGATCATTTTAAGCCGGACAGGAAAACTGCAAGCCCTGGAGTATCAAGTTTATACTGAAGTTTGGCACTCCAACGAACACACATCTGTACCAAATGGAACATTCAATTGGTAAAATACCTCTAATCTCCTTCAAAAACCGCTTAAAATAAAGGATTTCCTTTTTGGCATGGTCTTCGCTATATGTAAAAGTGAAATGATTATAGAAAAAGAGGCAGTAAAAATTTAGAGAAAAAAACTTAAGAAGGAGATTTATCATGGCAAAGTCTAAGGCATTTTTTAAAGCAGCGTTAATTGCAGCAGCATTGTTTGTTTTTAGTGGAACCGCGCAAGCGAAAGTCGTTGTAAAGGTTCGCCCTCCGGCAGTAAAAGTAACCGTTGTAAAAACCAAATCCCCTTATAAAAATGGTGTATGGGTAACCGGGCGCTGGCATTGGAATGGCAGAAAACACGTTTGGGTTAAAGGTTATTGGAAAAAACCTCGCTACGGGCATGTATGGGTTGCCGGCCATTGGGCTAAACGTCGCAGCGGTTGGGT
>CAXHHS010000352.1:0-7124 GCA_964015645.1 uncultured bacterium | reverse complement strand
CATTTTCTGCAATTGCTCCGTTTCGGCGAAAACGCGCTGTATCTCTGTTTCTGTCATATTGTGCTGTACGGTTTTTAAGCGGTCTTTTTCGGCAGCATCTTCTTTTTCCGCTAACGTCTCATCCGGCAGTAAAGTGATGGTTGTGCGATGGGGATTTTTCAAGAAATTTTCTTCGATCATTTCTTCTAACAATCGCTCGTTGGCACTTAATTCCGCTTTTACATTGTTTAACGGCGTTTCAAATCCTAACGAGGTAACCGGATCGCCGTCATACAACCAGGTTGATAAAGCCTGCAGCATTAGCGAGAGGCCACGCGGATAAGAACCGGTGTTGTTTTCCCGCAAACTGAACTCGATTCGGTTGAGGGATGCTTCAATCGTCTCTTTGGGAATGCCGTCGTTAACCAGGGTTTGTAAAGTACTAAAAATGATGTCTTCAACCTTTTCGGCATCTTCCGCTTTAATGTTTTGCAGACCGGTTGAAAAATACATCTGGCGAATGCCATCAGATAATCCGTAAGCCGAGAGGTCTTCGCCGAGACCGGAATCGATGAGTGCTTTCCAGAGTGGCGACGCCGGCTTGCCTAACAGAACGCGATCTAACAAGGCGAATTTCAAACCTTCGGTTACATCCAAAGAATCGCTAAGAAGCCAATTGACGGTGACAATCGCTTTGTTGCTATTATCAGTCTCTTTTCCGGCAAAATACGGAAAACTGAATTTCTCCGGGGATGCGAAACGAGCTTGCAAGGGAATTTTCGAATCAACTTCCAGGGCTTCGAAATCTTTCAAATAATCATCGATGATTTCCAGACGTTTAGCGGGAGCATCATCACCGTAAAAATAGATATAGGCATTCGATGGATGATAATACGTCTCGTGAAAGCGCTTAAAATCCTCATACGTTAAATTGGGGATTTCTTGCGGATCGCCGCCGGAATCGACTGCATAAGTGTTGTCGGGAAATAGCGAGGCTTTTGCCGTTTGGTAAATTGCCCGGTGGGGAGAAGAATAAGCGCCTTTCATTTCATTAAAAACCACCCCTTTAAACGTAATCGGATCGCCGGGATTTTCTAACTCGTAGTGCCAGCCTTCTTGCTTTAAAATTTCCGGAGTTATGCGGGGATAAAAAACGGCATCGAGGTAGACATCAACCAGGTTGTAAAAATCTTGTGTATTGGTGCTGGCCACCGGGTAGCAAGTTTTATCGGGATAGGTAAAGGCATTTAGAAACGTTTTTAACGAGCCTTTGAGCAACTCCACAAACGGTTCTTTGACGAGATATTTACGAGACCCGCAAAGAACCGAATGTTCCATAATATGGGCGATTCCGGTATTATCTTGCGGCGGGGTTCGGAAGGTGACGCCGAAAACTTTATTTTCGTCATCATTTATAACGGATAAAACGCGTGCAGCGGTTTTTTTGTGAATATAATACAAAGCACGGGCGTTAATTTCGGGAATACGTTCATCTCTTTCCAGGCGGAAGGCGTTCTCTGCTCCCATAGTCTCCTTTCTGACAGTGATAGTGTTGATAAAAACGACAGGAGTGCAAAATTCATTTTGCACAAATCTTTTGCCAAATGAATTTTGCACTCCTGTTTTAGAACAAGCAATCTTAAGCAATTTTTAAGCTGATAACAACTGCTGTAATTTTTGTTGCGTTTCTTTGAATTGCATTGCGGCTTTTTCGATATATTCGTTCACTTCATCGATGTAACCATCGGCAGAGGCGGACCAAACACGGTTTAGATAGCGCTCTCCGCCGGCAAAGCTACTCATTACATCCGCATAAGAATTTAGGCTGAATTTATGGCCGATAGTTTGGCGCGCTTCCACAAAATTGTTAAGATCATCGATGAGCATTTCATCCAGCCTGTGGCGCATATCATAAGTATTGATCGATGCCTTATCCGCGTTCAATTGCGATACCTTCTCGGCGAGATTTTTCAAACTGGTTTCGATGATTGAAATGTTGGAACTGATTTTATCTTCCGCTTGCGCTTCTTTTTTACCACCGATTTGTACCAGGGCAACCCCGGCAAATCCTAAAATCAGTAAAACTGAGAACGCGCCCCATTCAACATTTAATTTATCCAGTACCGTAAAATATGAGCCGATCAAAAACCCCAGGCTAATCAAAACATATCCGATATTTTTCATTTCTATTTTCCTTTAAAATTGATCTTAAATTTCTCTTTTGGCAAAGCCATCACTACGTGGCAACCGTTTATCCTTTAACCTTTGTCAAGTTGCTTGTATCACCTGGTACATTGCATATCCGACGCCGACCAGGGCTTCTCCGACAATCAAACCGGCGGCAACCGGAATACCGATATCTTCGCTAAACCGGTGGCCTTTTTTCCAATCGATTGCAACGCGAGTTACCGTTCCCAGGCTGTAAGTGAGAACGATGTTGAATGGCAAATAAAATCCCAATCCAACCAGGATGCCAAGCCCGCCAATTCCGCTGGCGCTCAGCAATGCACCCAGGCCGGCACCGGCAATGTATTTCTCAATTGGCACATCGCCGCCGAGAATCCCCTGGATGACGCTGGCGAGGGCCTGTCCCTGCGGTGCGGGGAGTTTGGTGCTGCCCATTTCGTAAGCGTTATGGAGAATGTAGATTAACGCCATCACCAAAATTGGCCCTAGCCATGATCCTAAAAATTGCCCGATTTGCTGTTTGCGCGGCGTTGCGCCGACCAGGTATCCGGTTTTGAGGTCTAACATCAAATCCGTTGCCTGTGCCATTGCCACACAAGCTGCTGCACCGACCATTACCGAAGAGATGACTGCTGCGCTATCGCCTATGCCGCTGGCGATAAAAATTAAAATCGTAATCGCGATCAACGTCATTCCGCTCAAGGGAGACCAGTTGGTTCTGCCAATACATTCGGAGAGAATGACACCGGCCATCCAAATCCAGAGTGTGCCTAAAACGGCCATCATCAATCCCCTGCCAACACCGACGGCATCGGTAGACATAACCGCGATAACAAACAATAATACCGCCGCCCCGGCGATGGCAAAATATAACAGTTTTATGGGCATTTCATCCCGGGAAAGACCGGTTTTCATTTTGGCTGCCGTTTGCATGCTTTTGATGGCGCTAACGATGAGCGGCAGCGCCAAAACAATACCGGCAATTGCCCCGCCAATTAACATACCAATGCCAACCGGACGGAACAATTCTACTCGTAAAGTGCCGGGATTGGCATCCACCGGAATAATGCCTTGCGCTGCCATAATTGGGGCTAAAATCCAGTAACAAACAAAACCGCCGATGATAAAAAATACCCCGCCGCGCCCGGCAATGTAAGCGACGCCAAACGTTAGGAGTGAGATATACCAAACGCCGTTCATGTAAGTCGGCATGCCAATAACGGAGCCGAGGTCATAGTTTTGAATCGTATTCAAGCTGATGAGGTGAATGATGCCACTAATACCAGTAGCAATCAGCATGTAAATTGCTTTCCGCATTCCGGCACCGGGCGATTTTAAAATTGCTGCAACTGCCACACCGCCGGGATACGTCAGCCGTTCAAAATCGATCATCTGTTTGCGCAGGGGAATAATAAAAGCGATCCCCAAAACCGCACCGGCAATGCAACCGAAGACCATTAAAACCGGGTTAAAATCGGTTTCGCCCAAGATGAATAGTGCCGGTACGGAAAACATCATCCCGGCAGATGCGCCGTTGACGCCGCTGGCAATTGTCTGGTTAATATTATTTTCGATGATGCTGTTGCGGCGCATTACCCCGCGTAAAATTCCAAATCCTAAAATCGCCGCTAACTCCGAGCCTTCGATGGAAAATCCTAAAATTAAACTGGCATAGCCGATGCTCAATGCAATAATTCCACCTAAAAAATAGCCAACAATAATTGCCGGAACGGTTAATTCCGGGTAAGGGCCGTAGCGGATGATTCCTTTTTCAGTCGTTTGTGTGTGAGCCACTTATACCTCCTATCACTGTGGTTTCCAAATTTGATGAATATACAAACCACGAGAGATTTCTCCAAATTTAGAGTGTGCGTTAGAATATTTCGCTTTGTTAGCGCTTTACAACGTCGTAAATTTGCGGCGTTTTTACATGTGTGACAAAATGAAGTTAGCTATGAAAAAGATATTTATAGAAACCTACGGCTGCCAGATGAATGTGTACGATACCGAAATCGTAAAATCGGTATTGAAAAAACAAGGGTACGAAATGACCGATTCGGAAGCCGATGCCGATGTCGTATTGTTGAATACCTGCTCTGTGCGAGAAAACGCTAATAACAAAGTCTATAATCGTATTCACAATATCCAGCAAGGGCGCAAGGGCGAAAAAGTGCAAATCGGAATTTTGGGATGTATGGCAACCAATTTTCGCAAGCAATTGCTGGATAATCCGAATTTGCCGATTGATTTTATCGCCGGGCCGGATAGCTACAAACGGCTGCCGCAGCTGTTGGAAGATTTGAATGGAAACGGTACCGCCACTGAAAGCAACGGTAACGCTAAAAATTTTGATGTAACCTTATCGGAGTTCGAAACCTATTCCGATGTTTATCCCGCCCAAAGCGATGGTGTTAATGCCTGGATTGCCGTCATGCGCGGCTGCGATAATTTCTGTACTTTTTGCGTTGTGCCTTACACTCGTGGCCGGGAGCGCAGCCGTTCCCCGCAAAATGTAGTGGATGAAGTAAAACACCTTGCCGATCAAGGCTATCGCCAGGTGACATTATTAGGGCAAAATGTAAACTCCTATAATTATGAAGGGTACGATTTTGCCCATTTATTGGAAAAAGTAAGCGAAGTGAATGGCATCGAGCGCATTCGATTCACCTCTCCGCATCCGAAAGATTTTCCACGCCCGCTACTCCGGGTAATTGCAGAAAACCCCAAAGTTTGCAAACAAATCCACCTGCCGCTGCAAGCCGGAAATGACCGCGTTTTGGAGATGATGAATCGCACTTACACTCAAAAAGAATATCTCGATTTGGTTGGTGAAATTCGCTCTCTATATCCCCAAATGATTCTAACCACAGACATCATTGTCGGCTTTCCCACCGAAACTGATGCGGAGTTTGAGGAAACCGCAACCGTAATGGAAACAGTCGTTTACGATTCCGCCTTCATTTTCAAATACTCCGAACGCCCGCAGACGATTGCCAAACGAAAATTCCCCGATGACGTGCCGGAAAAAGTAAAAACCGAGCGAATTATCAAACTGAACGAAATTCAGAAACGTCATTCTTACCAGAAAAATCTCGCGCATATAGGCGAAATTCATGAAGTGCTTTTGGAACAGGAAAAAACCAAAAAATCTCCGGATGAATACCAGGGACGAAATGATGGCAACAAGATCGTCATTTTTCCCAAAGGTGATTACCGCAAAGGCCAATTTCTTACTGTTAAAATTACCGATGGCACACCAAATGTGCTGCGTGGCGAGGTTGATTCGGTTTTGGAAAAATGACCTTCCCTAAAGTTTAGGAAGTCTTTCTATTTTTGTGAGCATTCCACCATAAATTTGTAAATCCAAATCAGGTGAAATATAAACTCAATGTAAAAATTGCCTAAACTTACCTACCGTTACCCCTTTTCCTGAAAATAAATTTTCCCCCTCTCTAAAAAAAGTCGAGAAGATTTCTCCTTCACTGTATCTTATTTAGATATATAGGAGAAATGGAGTGAATTCTACGAATAGCGCAAATCAAATTAGATTCGTTTAATTAGAGCAAAGGGAGGGATTATGGAGTATCCGGTCATTCTCATTTTTGGAGAAAACCGGGAGTTTAATGAGCAGTTGTTAAATACCCATATCACAAATTATCAATTCAAACGAACTTCTTGTAAGCAGCAGGCCAAGAAACTGTTAAACGAAGGAAATGTGAAAGCTGCAATTATCTCCTGCGGAGGAGAGGGAGCGGGTGATACCAACCGCGTTAAAAGATTTAAAATATCATTTCCTGAGTTGCCGGTTTTTTGTTCCATCGAGTCGCCTTCGAAAGAGTTTTTGAAATTCGCAATTCGAGAAGGTATTGCTGATGTTTTGGAATATGAACAGCAAATTACACCCGAGGAGTTAGCCCAATGCCTTAATCGTTATATGTTAAAGCATAGCAATAACAGAATGGTTAATGGTAATGGAAAAGCGCTAAACGGAAGCAGATGGGGGCTGAAATTCAAAAAGTCTTTTCAGCAATACGTAGAATCGATTTTTAATAATGGTAAATTCAGCAACAACAATGATGCTCACCCGGTGAATGATACGGCTGCTTTACCCATTCCCTTAAATGGAACTCATCCTACTATTAACACCGATTCCGAAATCCAAACAATAAATGCCAGGCCGGAATTGGTTAAAAATCAACCGGTTGCGGTTGTAAAGCCTTCGTCGCAAACGAGTGAGAGCGCAACCGGAGCAACCTCCAAGTTCGATTTACAAGGAAATTTCCTCGGTAAATTTAATATCGTCGTAAACGGTCAAAAAATTGACAAATGGCCAACCAGAAAAGGGACAGAAGTTTTTGCGTATTTATTATTCAATTATAAACAACCTGTTTATCGTGATGTGTTGATGGAAACATTTTGGCCCAATTCGATAGCCGATTGTGCGCGAAATAATTTAAATGTTACGCTTCACCACATTCGAAAAATGCTTCAAACGATTGATGATAGCAAAGAATATATCCTATTTAAAGATGATCGCTATATGTTAAATCCGGAATTAGACATTTGTAACGATGTTGAAGTATTCCGAAAATTGTGGAGTCGTGCAAATTCGCTGGAATATGAACAAGGCATTGAAGCGGCATACAATATTTATGAAAAGGCCGCAGCATTATACAAAGGCGATTTTATCGAAGAAGAATTATACCAGGAGTGGTTAAGTTCGGAGAAAGAGAATCTCAAAGAAATCTATTTGGCGATTCTAGAAAAATTAAGCAGCTACTATAGCCGCAACGGCCAGTGCGACAGGGTTATTTTTCTATGCAAAAAAATCCTGGAAAGAGATAATTGCCGGGAAATCGTTCATCGTCGTGTAATGCGCTGCTACTGTCCATTGGGACCACGCAGCCTGGCCTTAAAGCACTACACAAAATGCGAAAAGAGATTGCGCGAAGTGCTGG
>CAXHHS010000351.1:0-7131 GCA_964015645.1 uncultured bacterium | reverse complement strand
GGAATAATCATCCTTGATTACCCGGTAAACAGTTGGATGGTAAGGCGTCAGGAAAAATGCGATTTCAATCTCTTTTTCCTTTAATTCAGTTATGAATTTTTTAAAAATGTCAATAATTTTAGGCGAAAGCGAATAGAAATTTTCTATACCATAAATTTCTCCTTGGGTATACTTCCTGGCTTTTTCTTCAACTTCCAAATTTGTCGCATTTCTGACAGCATTTCCATAAACCAAAGAACCGTCTAATAACTTTGTATATGTTGCATTATACTTCTCCATTGTTGATTGCGGTTTTTCTTTTGCCTTGATTATTTGCGGAATATTTTTCAACGAATTTTGAAAGTAAGATAATGAGAGTAGTTCCAGGTATTTATCATAATTCGTTGCTAAACTACTATTTATCAAATGGCTCGATGAAAAGAAACGATTGTATTCATATTTTAATGACTGCCATCTATTTTGACCACTATTTTCATTAAACGTCCAGGGGTCGATGCCAATAACAATTTTGTTGGGAAACATTCCTTTGGATTTATACAGTTGGTAAATCGCAACCAAATCTTCTATACTCGCTCCGCTAACACTATTATTCAAAACGTGCTGATTTTCGAAATATTCCGAATTAATCAGCATTGCTCTGCTTGAACCAATGATTAATACATCCGGCCTCCTTTTTACATTGCTGATGAGATGCTTTTGAAATATCCTGTGATCGTAGTTAGAAATATTGGTAACATAATTGCCGCTATTTATAATTTCTGCCATTTCCAATTCGTAAGTGTCGTGAAATATTTTTGCCGCATCTCCAATGTAATTAACGCTTATGAGCAGCAAGAGAGCCGGGAAAGCGGTAAGCGATGTTTTTAAGATAAACCGTTTCATATTAGAATTGGAAATAAATAAAGGGATTTTCATCAAAATTGCCGAAAACGAATATTGAAACAACAACGGCATAGTATACTGAATATCTTACGATTGAAAAATCTACCTTTCTGAGAATCAACAATGCATATTGCTCTTCCCTGCCAAACCACTCAATAATAATGAACGCGATTACGAACAGAATTGTGAAAAACGCGTTTCGCATCTCGCTAAAATGGGGAATTGCAAAAATTGAACTTGAAAATATCCCTGAAATATATAGAAAAGCATGGCTAATGCTTTCGGCTCTAAAAAATATCCAGGCGATTACCACCAACGCAAAAGTGGTTGCCATCCGAAACAGTTCTTTAATACCCGGAAAGTAATTGCCTTGTGCAACAACATCCAGGTACTTCCTGTTTTTACGAAGCAGCAACAACGGTAAAAAATAAATGGCATTTAAAACGCCCCAAACAATAAACGTCCAATTTGCGCCATGCCAAAAACCGCTCACGATGAAAATTAAAAAGACATTTCTAACTTTCACAAACGTATTGCCGCGGCTGCCACCTAATGGAATATAAAGATAATCTCGAAACCAGGTCGAAAGCGAAATATGCCAGCGCCTCCAGAATTCGGCTATGTCTCGTGAAAAGTAGGGAAATGCAAAATTCCGCATCAAGTCGAAGCCAAAGAGACGGGCAGTGCCGATGGCAATATCGGAATACCCTGAGAAATCACCATAAATTTGGAACGCGAAAAATAGGGCACCCAAAACTAAAGTGCTGCCGGAATAATCCGATGGGTGATTGAAAATTAGGTTGGCATATTCCGCACAATTGTCGGCAATAACGATTTTCTTAAATAATCCCCATAGAATTTGTCGCAAGCCATCAACCGCTTTGTTGTATTCAAACGTTCTTTTTGTGTAGAATTGAGGGAGCAAATTTTTAGCTCGTTCAATCGGGCCGGCCACTAATTGCGGGAAGAAGCTGACAAAAGCGCAAAACGCGATAAAGTCTTTTGCCGGTTCAAGTTTTCGCCAGTAAACATCTATTGTATAACTTAAGGTTTGAAATGTATAAAAGCTGATGCCAACCGGTAAAATGATATTAAGGGAACTTGCGCTAAATTGTATCCCTAAAAATGAAAATGTGTTTATAAAATTTTCCAGAAAGAAATCGTAGTATTTAAAAAACCCTAAAATTCCAAGATTGACAACTACGCTGATCCAAAGCAAGGTTTTCCTTATATTCTGATTCTTATATTTCGAAAACCCTATTCCAACCGAAAAATCAACGATGGTGCTTAACAAAATTAATGATAAAAACCGCCAATCCCACCAGCCATAAAACAAATAGCTTGCAGAAACGATCAACAAGTTCTGAGTTCTTAAGTTCTTGTTAGCGACAAACCAAAACAGAAAAAATACAACCGGCAAGAAGATTGCAAAGTCTAAGGAATTAAACAGCATTCTCTACCATAATTTTACCTTTAAGCGCTTAAAAACTGATTTAAAAGGCAGTATATGATGAGTTGCAGCTTTCGGCGTGATTCGGGTCAAAATATAATGTTGATTGTTAAATATGGTGGAAATCATCGGAGCAAAAGCATTTTCCGTACCTCGACAAAATCTCCCGACTCTAACTTATAGAAATAAACACCGCTGGAAACCCGCATTCCATCTTGATTGATTCCTTTCCACTGTACCTGGTATTTTCCGGGATGTTGAAACTCGTCAACCAATAGACGGATTTGCTGCCCGAGTACATTATGTATGGATAATTTAGCCGGTGCAGCTGCGCTAAGTTGATATTTTATAATCGTTTCCGGGTTGAATGGATTGGGGTAATTCTGAGAAAGCTGATAATCAAACGGTTTCACCTCTTGCACACCAACAACGGTTCCTCCAATTAAATAAGTATGCATCGCTTCCGTATTAAGGTTGCCGGAATGGAAAATCATTGTACCGGTTGTGATGTCTTGTATTGCAACTACCTCGACCACGGGATAGTCAAAGCTCTCGAAGGCGAATAATACGATGTCTTCCGATCCATCTTGTGCCCACTCTACGCCCTGCCAATGATTGCCTGAGGCAAGCAGCTTACGGCGCTCCATTTTTTCCAGAACCAGGGTGTAATCCCGGTTCGCACGGGCAATTTTGGCGCTATCTGCCGGAGATAATCGTTTCATTTCCTCCAGATTTGGTATGGCGATAACTCCCTTTGAGGCAAGGGCACGATAGTAACTAAGCGGCGCGACATATACGTCGGCGACATAACGATAAAGTCCGTATTCACGCCCGCGGATTTTATCGAGGTCTGCCGGGATTGGTGGTTCGTGGCCGTAACCGCCGCTGGAAACGCCTATTGGATCGCAGCCTTCAATTTCTCAGCTCCCGAAGCTGGTTTTGTTGTTCAGAGGTTAAAGTGTTTTTGATGCGAATTAGCAGGGTGAGTTGAGCTAGTTTCATTTGTTCTTCCAACGCCAGAATACTCTTTAAGTCTGTCTGTGCGGCTTGCTCGTCCACCTTCTCCTGGCTGATTTTTGAGATAAGGATTTCCATTTTTTGCTGCATGTCCCACTCAAGCTCCGTAAATCGCTTCTGCCCATCAACAACTTCCTTTTTGATAGCATTTCGTTGAGTTTCGCTCAGGCCAATAGCCTTCTGGTATTTTATCACCAACTCCGGCGGGAATGTGTGAAACTCGATTGGGTCTATTTCCTCTTGCGCCACTCCGATGTTGATCCAAATGGCAGTGATGAATAAAGCTGATATGAAATGTCGCAACATAATGTTTCTCCTTTAATTATTTCGGTGATTTATTTTATCTCATCCCCTAAATAAATTGTTGGTGACTGCCAGGGTGACGCCAGGTTTTCATTGCTTAATAGGTGAGTATTACTAAAGGGCGCAGACCCTGTTTTTTTTAAAAGATAGCTTGTTGGCGAATGCCATTGCGAAAGTAAAACTTCCGGCTTCGAATCTCTTCTACCCAGGAAGATGGCAAGTACGATTATCGCTAATGACATGACAACAAGCACTGGTTTTGGAATAATAAAAAGAGGTTTCTGTTCCTGGCGGTTGATAGCAGTTTGCCACAGTCTTGAAAAGGGTGGTGTTTCCTTTTCATCTCTCGCCTTGAGCGATTGAAAAAGCTGTTTCAGCTTTTTTTCGTCTTCAGAATAATTCATGAAGCCCTCCTGCGTCTTCCACAAATTTACGGAATCGTTTTTTTCCGCGATCATAATGCTGCCGTACGGAACCGAGTGAAATTTGCATTACATCTGCAGCCTGTTCCAATGTCAAATCCTGATAAAATACAAGATGTAACACCTCACTTTGCCTGCGAGGAAGCCGGGAAAGAATCCTGCGGAAGATCAAGTCCATTTCATCGCTTTCAAGCTTCTCATCTGTAGATAGCCGTTCATTTTCACTAACGATAAAACCCCGAAGTTTATCGAATTTTAAATAATGGGTTAGCCTGCGCCGTTGTATATCGACTGCGGTATTTCTAATCAGAGCGAAAAACCAGGTTTTAAATTCCGACCGGCCGTTAAACTTTGCCCGCCCGTCAAGTATTTTTAGATAAACTGTTTGCAAAACATCCTCTGCATCTGCTGAGTTATATGAACAACAGGCTAATGCCCAACCAAAACCAGCTTGATGATGATCTCTAATTTTATTCTGTATTTCTAATTCCATCTCAACCTGGTTTTTTTAACTTTTAGTTGCTGCTTAGTCGGCTTGTATTTTCCAATATATGACAATAGAGAGATGAAAATTTTTCTGTGCTATAAAATTTCGAATCGTTTTATTACGAAATGTATTCCTGGAATCTATTGTTTTGGTCCTGAATTGATAATCAAAAACTTCAATAGTGCTATTATGGAAAGGGTCAGTTTCTGTACTCAAGCAAATTATACTTTCGCAAAATCGTTTTCACAGTGTCCTGGGGTAATGCTTTAACTTCGCCGCGACGCCCCTTCAAATCCACCGCAGCAAAAAGTGAGTGATAGATCGCTTCTTCAGTCGCTTCGGATACTGCCAGAAAAAGCGGGGAGAGTGCCTCATCGCGGAGAATCGTCGTGGTTTGGGTGGATGAGTCGCTGCGATAGGAATAGCGAACCTCATTTGCCGTAGAAAATGCGATAACATAATCTCCGCTGCCATGAGTAGATATGCCGCCTGTTCGCACCAGGCCGTAAATGGCTCGCCTAGCGAGCCGCTTCAATTGGCGCGAATTTAACGGGGCATCTGTGGCAACCACAATCATGCACGAACCGTCGTGGATTGCTTCGATTTTATCGCGCAAGTAGTACTGCTCTAATTCTTCGCCAACAGGTGCGCCATTAATTTGTAAAATTCCACCAAAATTACTTTGCACTAAAACGCCCACTGTATATCCGCCGTTTTCCTTTGGGGTTTTTCGGGAGGATGTGCCGATTCCACCTTTAAATCCAAAGCAAACAGTCCCGGTTCCTGCACCAATATTGCCTTCCTGAACCGGACCGCTTTTCGCCCCGCGAATTGCTTGAAAAACATGATCTTTTGTAATATTGCTGGCGCGAATGTCGTTTAAATAACCATCATTCGTTTCGCCGACAACGGCATTCACCGAGCGAACAGTCTCATTTCCGGGCTGCCGAAGTGTATATTCGATCACCGCTTCCGCAGCGATTGGAACACTGATTGTATTGGTTAAAATAATCGGTGTCTCCAGGTTGCCAAGCTCTTCTACCTGGGTAAACCCCATCAGTTTGCCAAAACCGTTTGCCGCGTACATTGCCGCGGGAACTTTATCCTGAAATATATTACCGGGATGTGGTAAAATTGCAGTAATACCGGTGTGTATATTCTTGCCATTGGTTAGCGTAAACTGGCCGACTTTTATCCCCGCAACATCCGTAATTGCGTTTAAAGGGCCGGTTGGCAGCACGCCTACTTTTAAGTTTCGCCACCAGTTTGTGTCCGAAAATCCTCCGGTAGTGAGGAGAATATACAAACAGCAAAAAACGCATAGCTTTTTCATCATATCTCCATTGTATTGTTGATATCTTTTAAGGAAGTTACAAAATTCAGGCTAAAATCACTATAGTAAGGGAAGCGAAACGTATTCACATGTATTTGTAAAACACTACCTTAAAGGGGATTTTTATTTTATATTGGTAAAAGAATTTGTGATTGCCCAGGCTGTTATGAGAAACTTAAACCAGTTCGAATTATCTATGAATCCCATTTATCTTGATTACAACGCTACAACGCCAATCGACCCGGAAGTTGCGGAAGCGATGCGGCCGTATTTGGAAGAGCACTTTGGAAACCCCTCCAGCAGCCATTGGTATGGAATGCAAACCAAACAAGCTGTTGTGCAAGCCAGGACACAAGTGGCAGAATTGTTGAACTGCCAGCCGGAAGAAATTGTTTTTACCAGTGGTGGCAGCGAGTCGAATAATTTTGCCATTAAAGGAATTGCCTTTACACATCGGGAACGCGGCAATCACATCATAACCTCAGCGGTCGAACATCCCGCAGTTATCGAAGTTTGTAAGTTCCTTGAAAACAGCGGGTTCCGGGTTACTTATTTACCGGTCGATGAATTCGGAATTATCGATTTGGAGCAGCTGAAAAACGCGATCACGCCCCAAACAACTCTAATTTCGATTATGCACGCAAATAACGAAGTCGGTTCTATTCAACCGATCGCAAAAATTTCCGAAATCGCGAAAGCGAATGACATTTTCTTGCACACCGATGCTGCCCAATCCATTGGAAAAATTGCCACCGATGTGACCGAGATGGATGTTGATTTGCTCTCGATTGCCGGCCATAAAATGTATGCGCATAAAGGGATTGGAGCGTTGTATATCCGCAACGGAACGCAGCTGCAAAAATTGATTCATGGGGCGGGGCACGAACACGGTTGGCGCGCCGGAACTGAAAATGTATTGCAAATTGCCGGTTTGGGAAGAGCTTGCGAAATTGCTAAAAGAAATTTGGCTAAAACCCAAAAAACAACGCAAGAAACGCGCGATCGCTTACAAAAGGGGCTTTTTGAGAATTTGGATAATCTCCGGCTGACCGGGCATCCGAAACAACGGCTTCCGAATACATTAAGCATTGGTTTTGCCAATATTAAAGCAAACCAACTATTAGATGAAATGCCCGGAATTGCTGCCTCCGCCGGCGCCGCCTGCCATTCGGATTCGGTAAATATCTCTGCAACCCTCGCTGCCATGCAAATCCCGATGGAATACGCAATGGGAACC
>CAXHHS010000350.1:0-7154 GCA_964015645.1 uncultured bacterium | reverse complement strand
GCGATGCAATGGAGTCTCGTGGGCTCGGAGATGTGTATAAGAGACAGTCGTTAACCGATGAACTGGTGCGGCGATTCTTGAGCGATTTCCCCGAAAAAACGGTGGCGATTATTTCGGTCGATCCCTCCAAACGCAAAACCGGCGGCGCACTATTGGGCGACCGTATCCGGATGAATTCCATTTACAATCCCCGCGTGTTTATGCGGTCTTTCGCCACCCGGCAGGCGCACCTGGCGTTGAATAAACCGATCATCGAGGCAGTCAATGTTTTAAAAGTTGCCGGTTACGATTTGGTTATCGTGGAAACCGCCGGCATTGGCCAAAGCGATTCCGAAATCACTGAAATCGCCGACGTTTCCATCTACGTAATGACCCCGGAATACGGCGCAGCAACCCAGCTTGAGAAAATCGATATGATTGATTACGCCGATCTGGTTGCGCTCAACAAATTCGACAAACAAGGCGCGCTCGATGCCTTACGAGACGTTCAAAAACAGTACCAGCGCGGCCACGGCTTTTTTGATAAGCGTCCGGAGGAAATGCCGGTTTACGGCACTATTGCCTCGCAATTTAACGATCCCGGCACCAATAATTTTTACCGCAAAGTTATCGATAAATTAATTGAAAAACTGGCGTTGGATTGGAAGTCCGGTTACGAAATAACTGCCGAGATGAGCGAGAAAGTATACATCATTCCCCCGGAACAAACCCGCTACCTGGCGGATATTGCCGATTATTGCGAGCGGTATGACAAATATGCGGAGCGAGAAGCCCGGATCGCAAGCCAGGCATACCAGGTTCAGGGCGCCATCGAAGTGTTAAATTCGCAAGGCAAGGATACTACGGAATTAGAAAAAATCTTCTCGGAATTAGACCGTAAACTATATACGGACTCCAAAGAAATTCTCGATAACTGGGAAACCAAAAAACAGCAATATCGCGATGAATTTTTCACCTACCAGGTTCGCAATAAAGAAATCAAAGTGGAGAATTTTAGCGAGTCGCTCAGCCATACTAAAATTCCCAAAATCGCCTTGCCTCGCTATAGTGATTGGGGCGACATCCTGCGCTGGGTGCTCCGAGAAAATGTGCCGGGAGAATTTCCGTATACCGCTGGCGTGTATCCTTTTAAACGCACCAATGAAGATCCCACCCGGATGTTTGCTGGCGAAGGCGGCCCGGAGCGCACCAATCGCCGCTTTCATTATCTCAATTCCGGAATGCCGACCGCGCGCTTGAGTACCGCTTTCGATTCCGTAACGCTCTACGGTGAAGACCCGGCGAAACGCCCGGATATTTACGGCAAAGTGGGTAACTCCGGCGTTAGCATTGCCACCCTGGATGATGCCAAAAAGCTCTAGTCCGGTTTCGATCTTTGCAAAGCGACGACCTCGGTTTCTATGACCATCAACGGCCCCGCGCCAATGCTGTTGGGCTTTTTTATGAATGCGGCCATCGATCAACAGTGCGAAATTTATATTCGCGAAAACGGTTTGGTAGAGGAAGTCGAGAAAAAAATCGCTGCTATTTTTCAGAAAAAAGACTTGCCGCGCCCGGCATACAATGGCGATTTGCCAAACGGCAGCGATGGCCTCGGATTGATGCTCTTAGGTGTATCCGGCGGCCAGGTATTGCCAAAAACAATCTACGAGAAAATTAAAGCAGAGACCATTTCTGTGGTACGCGGCACGGTGCAGGCCGATATTCTGAAAGAAGACCAGGCACAGAACACCTGCATCTTTTCCACCGAATTCGCCCTGCGCATGATGGGCGATATTCAATCCTATTTTAGCGAAAATAACGTACGGAATTTTTATTCAGTATCGATTTCCGGCTATCACATTGCCGAGGCTGGTGCCAACCCGCTGACGCAATTGGCGTTAACATTGGCAAACGGGTTTACTTACGTGGAATATTACCTCAGCCGCGGATTAGATATTGATAGATTTGCGCCGAATCTTTCATTTTTTTTCAGCAACGGGCTGGATCCGGAATATTCCGTAATTGGCCGGGTTGCCCGGCGAATATGGGCGAAAGCGATTAAATACAAATACAAAGGCAACAGCCGTTCGCAAATGTTGAAATATCATATCCAAACCTCCGGGCGCTCGCTGCATGCCCAGGAAATCCAGTTTAACGATATTCGCACGACACTCCAGGCGCTCTACGCCATTTACGATAATTGCAACTCCCTGCATACCAACGCCTACGATGAAGCGATTACCACCCCCACCGAAGAATCGGTGCGCCGGGCAGTGGCCATTCAGTTGATTATCAACAAAGAGATGGGGTTAACAAAAAATGAAAACCCCATCCAGGGATCGTTCATCATCGAGGAATTGACGGATTTAGTGGAAGAAGCGGTGTTAGCGGAGTTTCGCCGCATTACCAATCGCGGCGGCGTGTTGGGCGCGATGGAAACGATGTACCAACGCCATAAAATCCAGGAAGAGTCGCTTTATTACGAATCGCTGAAACACAGCGGAAAGTTGCCGATTATCGGCGTTAACACCTACCTCAGCAACAACGGTTCGCCAATTCCGGAGGTGCAGGAAATCAGCCGTTCCACCACGGAAGAAAAAGAGTTTCAAATTCAATCCGTGCACGCTTTTCAAGAACGAAATACGAAGGAAGCAACAACGGCGTTAGAAAAATTAAAGCAGGCTGCCATCCGCAATCGCAACATTTTTTCCGAATTAATGGAAGTCTGCAAAGTCGCCTCCCTCGGCCAAATTTCCGCTGCGTTGTACGAGGTGGGGGGACAATATCGCAGGAATATGTAACGAATGGAACACTTTGACTACCTCAACTCCGGAAAATATACTGACAGTGTCTCACCAACAGTTATTGAGTTTGCTCAAAAAAATTCAGCGGATACAAGAGGCGAAATTGCCAAATCCGTCGCGCTGTATTACGCAGTGCGCGATGGCTTTCAGTATAATCCCTACAAAATAGACCTGCGCCCGGAAGCCATGACCGCCAGCCATTTACTAACGCGCAACCACGGTTACTGTATCGAAAAAGCCAACCTGCTAGCCGCTGCCGCCCGTGCGCTCGGTATTCCCAGCCGTTTGGGATTTGCGAATGTGCGTAACCATATCGGGGTAGAAAAACTGGTTGAGGTGCTTAAGACCGATGTGCTGGTTTTTCACGGGTATGCGGAATTGTATTTGGAGGGCAAATGGGTAAAAGCCACACCGGCCTTCAATAAGGAGTTGTGCGAGAAATTGAACGTCGCACCGCTGGAGTTTAATGGACGGGAAGATTCTCTTTTTCAGCAATACGATCACGCCGGAAACCAGTATATGGAATACCTCCATGATTACGGCACATTTGCAGATGTGCCGCGAGAATTGTTCATCCGGGAATTAAAAAAATATTATCCGCATCTGTTTGAAAATGATTGAAATCGGTCATTTTTTTTGATAAAATGAACAATCTTAAATTAAGCCGGAGATATTAGGTTTTGGAAAATTTAATAACAGCAAATCCAAAAGTGTTAGGCGGCAAACCTTGTGTAAGAAATACCCGAATACCAATCTATATGGTCCTGGAGCTTGTTGAAGCCGGTATCTCATTTGAGGAAATTCGAACTAAATATTATCCTCAACTGTCCAACGATGATATAAAAGCATGTATTTCTTACGCCCGTCATATCGTTCAAAATGAAGAGGTTCATCTTATTGTCGAGAAAGCAAGTTGAATATTTTTATTGATGAATGTATATGGTAAGCCTCAAGAGATTTTGTGATAAATCTTGGCCATAACATAATGACCGTCGAAGAATGCGGGTTAACAGGCGCGGATGATGAGACTGTTTTGAGAAAAGCAGTTAATGAAAACCGAGCATTTTTAACTCGTGATATGCATTTTTCTAACATCCTGTTGTACCCTCCAAAAAACTCTTTAGGAAATATTGTTTTAAAGATCACCCCGATGAATATGAATAGGGTTCATCAAACGCTTAATTCCGTTTTAGATCACTATACGCAAAAATCGATTCGTAAAAAACTTGTTATTGTTGATCACAATAAATTTCGCGAGCATCGATGATACTTCTCAAATATGTGCAGAACTTATACAAAATATCCATTCTAATTAAATTCAAGCTATTAGACATCTCAATTCTTTGTCGTTAAAAAACATAAGTTTACACTCTTTTTTAACGTTTGGCTAACTATTTGCAAAGCGTAAAAAGATTCCAAAAAATGATAAACTATTTTGTTATTTTGACGAGAATTGAATGGTTATGAAAAACTCCTTCACTTTTGCAACATTTCATGAATCGGAACCAGGTAAGAATGCGCTTTAAAGCCTTCTAAAAATTCTTGTCCTGGGCGGGCAGGACTTTATAAAACCCGCAGCGTAAGCCGCCCCTTACGGGGAAAGCACCTAACCAACCCATAACCCATAATCAAGGAGACAGTCCATGATTAAATCATTTACAGTTAAGTTGGCAGTTGTTTTAATTAGCGCTGTTCTATTGTTTCAGTTGCCGCTATTGGCGGAACAAGGGGAGCAGGAGATGACCCGGCAGCAAGCCGCCATTGAAAAGCTGCGTGCAGAAGTTAATGAGAGGGGGAAAACGGAAATTTTGGTTTCCACCACAAAACGAGGGGATGTTGCAGTGCTGGCCGGGCAACTGTCACAGCCGGCAGTAGTTAAAACGGCACGTTCCGCAGCGCTGGATTTTGTGGTGGAAAACAGGGATGTCTTCAACATTCAAGATGTGAACCGGGAATTAGCGCTGGTTCGCGAAGAGACAGACGCCTTTGGTCTGGCGCATGTCAACTTCCGGCAACTGCACAACGGCGTTCCGGTTTGGAAACGATCGCTCACCGTTCACTTTGATCGTGATCGCCAAATCCATGCGATTACCAGCGATTTTGTTTCCGGATTGACCATCAACACCACAGCCGGAATCACAGCACAAGCGGCAATTCGGCAGGCAAAAACTGCTAATCGCGTTCGGAACGCTTTGTTGGAAAACGCTGAGTTAGTGGTTTACCATGATGACTTTTCCGATAACTCCTATTTGGCATACGCGGTCGATATCGCCAATTTCCAGGTCGATAAAACCGTAATCATCGATGCCCGCAGTGGTGCGATTATAACGGAATTTTCCAATCGCCACTCCGCACCGGTAAACGGCATTGGCACCGATGCATTTGGAAACACCGTTAATCCCTTGCATTTGTACGAAGGAACGGATTTCCCTATTCCCAATAACGCCACCTGGCAAGACGTAATGGGTAACGCCGCCAAAGGAAACTTCAATATGGTGGATCTGGAACATACCGGGCTGGGCAATATTTACGGGTTGGATGCCAATCACACGGATTTAACTGTTATTGATTTCATTTTTAACAGCACTTCTACATTTAGTGCCACCAACCAAACCCATCAGGCAGGCGTTAGCGGGGCGGTAAACTTTGAAGCAACGCTGGATTATTTCAAAATAAAACATAATCGCAACGGGATTGATAATGCTGGAATGCCGGTAATCCACATCCAGGATTGGTTCGATCCGGCAAATCCCATCAACGCTTTTTGGAGCGGCGGTTTGGGGTTTATGGCCTTTTCCCTGGGCGGCGTTCAGGGGGGAACCACCTTTCGCCCGCTATCTGCTGCGACAGATGTTGTTGGTCACGAATTAGCGCACGGTGTTACGGATCGCACTTCCGGCCTGGTGTATCAAAACCATTCCGGCGCGTTGAATGAAGCCTGGTCGGATATGTTCGGCTACCTGGTAGAAGCATTTCAGCAAGGCAGTTACAATGACTGGCTATTGGGGGAAGATGTTTATCAATCCCCGCCATCGGCATTTCGCAGCCTTTCCGATCCACCACAATTCGGCGATCCGGATAATATCAATCACCCCAGCTACATTCCGCCGGTGGGAAATCCCAATAACAGTAACGATTTTGGCGGCGTGCATACCAATAGCGGTATTCCCAATAAAATGTTTTACCTGCTGGTAAACGGTGGCACGCATTATGGCATCCAGGTGGATGCATTTGACGCCAATATTCAAACCTCCGCCGATTTGGTGGCGGCACTTATGTACCTTGCTAACACCGGTGGCTATTTTACCGCTAACACCAATTTCGATCAAGCCCGCGACCAAACCATTGCCGCGGTGCAAGCGCTTTATCCTGGTGATGCGGCCAAATTAGCCTCGGTGCAAAATGCCTGGGCGTCGGTTGGCATTGGCAGCCCGGCGCAAAATCCGGCAGTGTATGCCACCCTGCCTTACAGCACCGGGTTCGAAAGCGGTTCCCTGGATCAACATTGGAATACCCAAAGCTCCAATGGCTTTGGCCGCATTCAAGTAAGCAGTGCCAACGGCCCGCAGGCCGGCAGCTTTCATTTGACAATGGATTCAAATACAAATAGCAATTTCGTGCAAAACGAATCCTGGCTGCATCTCGATTTGAGCGGGGAAACCCAGGTGGAACTGTCGTTTCAATGGAAAGAATTCGGCGACGAGACGCATACCCAGGACGGCGTATTTTTCTCCGACAATGGAGGTGCCAGCTTCGTAAAAGTGCAGGATTTGAACGGCCAGTCGTTTACTAACAACACCTGGCAAAGTTTTACGCTGGATTTGGATCAGTTAGCAAGCGCGAACGGCCTCAGTCTCTCCGGCACTTTTGTGGTAAAATTCCAACAATATGATAATTTCGGTATCACTACCGACGGCCATGCTTACGATGAAATTAGCGTTACCGGCAGCGGAGGTAGCAATATTCCACCGGTGGCAAATGCCAATGGCCCGTATAATGGAACGGAAGGTGTTGCCGTTAATTTTAGCAGCGCCGGTTCCAACGATCCCGATGGTTCCATTACCGGTTACTTGTGGGATTTTGGCGATACAAACACCAGCACTGCTGCGAACCCTTCGCACGCGTACACGACTGCCGGAACTTATAATGTCAGTTTAACCGTCACGGATAATCTCGGCGCTCAGCATACCGATAACACCACTGCCGATATTTCCGCAGCGCCAACCGGGGATTATGCCACGCTGCCTTACGCGACCGGGTTTGAAAGCGGCGCTTTCGATCAATTTTGGAGCACCGCTTCCGATAACGACGGGCGGATTCGCCTGCTAACATCTAACACTCCACACACCGGCTCCTTCCATCTTGTGA
>CAXHHS010000349.1:0-7156 GCA_964015645.1 uncultured bacterium | reverse complement strand
CGTTATCGGATTTCCGACGACATTCAGCGCTTTAATATCGTTATTTACATTGCCAATCCCTCCATACAGGGCAAATGAAAGATTATCCTGCTGGCCGAACAAACTGGCTAAACGATATTCCGCTCCCAATCCGAACGAATTTATATTTAACGTGTTTTCACTGGTATTAGCAACCGTATTTTCCGTTTGCTGGAAGGTAAATTGCAGGTTGGTGATTAGCGGAAAGCTATAGCGCGTTTGAAGAATAACTGCCACCGTATTTGAAAGATTATCGACACCGGAGCTAACATTATCCTGCCGGTCGTAGTTCAAAACATTTACCGTAATACGGTTTTTTAAGGTTGATAATAAAAAGGAATAGCTCGTTGAAAAGCTGATAGTATTCGTTGTATTATCCTCCGGAAATCCCAGGGCGTTAGTTGAATCGGGAACAAAATCGTTCGAGCGGCTGTGATTATTAAATCCAAAGGTTAGAGATGGTAAATTTCGTAAAGGGAAATAAGAGATACTTACGTTAATCGCACGGTTCTCAGTAGTGGTCGGTTTAGTATTTGCCAGGTTGTTTTTGTAATCCTGGTAGCGCAAGTTGAGAAACAACTGGTTTTGAAATAACCGGATTTGATCCGAGATTGTGATTCCCTGGTAATCACGCAGTAAAAACGGCTGCCCCAGGCTATTGAAGTCGTCTTCTACATAGCGGTACAGCACAGAAAGATGGTTGTTGGCAACATTTAACCGCGCTTGCCCATGGTATGCTACCCCCGGGAACGGAATCAAAAATTGATTCACTGTGATGATACCTGTTGCAAGGTCATATAAACGCTGGGAGATATCTAAACCCAATCTATCCAGCGTATCTTTTTCGACATCAATACCGTCGAGGATATTCGGGTTGTAAAGGCTGGTATTAAAACTGCCTTCCAAAATAAGGCGGTTGTTATCGGTAGCGATGTAAAGATCGACGCCGGATGCGGAGCTTTCTTCCGGGGTGCCGCCAAATTCAATGGAATTGACATCATCTTTTCCTTTGGCGGCGGTAAAACCTAACTGAAAATTTTCCCGGGAGCCAAAGCTAACTCTTCCGGCATGAATATTCCGCTTAAATACGCCGGGAGAAACGAGGGTGTCCGGTGTAGTGCCGGTCAAAATTTGCTGGTTGCCTTCAATGCCGCGTAGATTTTGGCCGGTAGTAAATTCCAGGTTAATAAATTTCAGAAACAATTGGCCGTAAAACCCGCGAACTAAAATATTGTTCAACAAAAACGGGTTTAGCTGGGGAAATGCATCTCCACCGGTAAGGCGCAAAAATCGATTGTTCCAAAAATTTGCCTGCATCCATCCGGAATAGCGGTTAATCGGTTGTAGCGTAGATGACTCCTGGTTAGAAATAAATAACCGCGTGCCAAAAGAAAAATTTTCAGTCACAGCTTCTAATCGCAATCCGCTGCGGGCAAACTCCCGGGTATTTAACCCATCAACCAGATCTTCGTTGCGATACTCGGCGTAAAGATTCCCATTAACTTCCACCGCGCTGCTGCTAGTAGTGCGGGGGCCTCTGCGTTGAGTTGCCCGAAAGTTCCAGCGTCGCTCCGCTAACAAGCGCCCCGATTTACTATATAGTTCGAGGCGAATTGTATGGCGCCCCGGCGGAACCTTTCCGGGAGAAAAGATGACAAAATCCGCATAGGCTTTGGCATAACGGGAAACATCCCAATTGTTCAGAAATAGCCGCGTTCGTTCCGGATCAACTTCTGCACTCAGCGGGAAAAACGATACAGTCATCAAAAATTCATCGGTAAAAACGGTTTCATTCGGTTCCGGGGCAATCACGACAATACCGTCGCCGGATGAAACATCCTGTTGAAGCGACGCTTGCAATAAGTTTTGCTCCGGCGCTTCTTCCGGGTAGCGCTGGTGCGAGCCGTCGGCATATTCCACATCCACAAAATACTCCACAACACTGCCATCGTATTGCGAAAGATTGACGCTGGCGAGATAACGAAATCCTTCTGCGCGCAGCGGTTCCCATTGAAACTTGATTTCGCTGAGCTCGCGATAGTATACCCGCACATCGCTAATGGGAAGGTAGCTGCGATTGAGGAAATCAAGCTCCAATTGAAGATTGAGTTTTTCATCCACGTAGGGTGATTTGGCAAAACTAATCTCAACGCGTTCATTTGCCAAAAGGAAGGTATTGATTAACATGATCAAAAAAATGATTGATTTTCTTAGCGTAATCTCCATCGCACTATTCCTGTGTTTCAAGTTGTAGTCTTAACGTTTTGGTTTGCCCGGATCCGTCGGTAAATTCGAAATCCAGGTTGCGGAGAGAGCCGGTGCCATCGGAATCCGCGGGAAGATCGCTGGCTTTGGTCAGCCGCACTTCCGGCAGCCGGGAACGGGACACCACAATACAGGTCTGCCCTTTACGCACCAGCACTTTACCGGCGTTATTTCCAACTTCGATGCTGCCATCGGTGCAAATATACATGGTTTGCCCGGCAATTTGAACGCACCAAAACTTGGTTCCCTTTACGGAGGCAACAGAAGTGGGAGTGGTTACTTTCAGCTTTTCTTTTTGCTGAAAGAGGCTGAGGAAAAACGTGCCGACTTCGACAAAAATGTTTTTTTCTATGGCATTGTTCTCTTTTTTACCTTCGATAACGCAAACGGATTTCTCTTTAATTCGCAGCAAACTTTTGTCATCCAAAAACTTGATGGAGCAGAACGACGCCGGGCCGGTTTCCACTTTATCGCCATCTTGGAGAATTTGCCCTTTTTTAGCCGAAGCGCTTTTGAACGAACTCTCCGGCGTTACTCGCACGCTGCCTTTGTGTTTAACGGTTACTGCGACATTTTCATTTGCCAACGCAATAAAATACCATCCGGCTAACAATAAGGTTGTCGAAATTAGAATCTTTTTAAACATGAATTTACCTTCGTTTTATCATTGATATCACGCAATACGCATCACGTAACACGCGACAAATCAAAAGATACATGTTGCGTGTTGCGTGATACGTGATTCATTCATTTGCCAATTAATACACTTCCACGCCTTGCAACTGCATTTCGCCCTGGAGAAATTTGTTAAGCATTTGGAATAGATCGTTTACATCCATGGAAGTGCCTTCAAAGGAAATATTGCCGTTCGGCTCAAATCCTTCTTCCAATAATTGCTGCAATATTGCTTCGTAATTGGGGCCGAGCACCTGTTGCAGAAAGGCCAAAATTTGCGGTGCAAGATTTTCCGATTGCGCTAAATCCGCTACTTTAAACCGGAAAACATCGCTGGTAAGTGTGATGTTTCCGGTAGCGGTTGGAATAACCGCTTGCACCAGCCAATAGTAAATTTTACCGGCTTCTAATAAGCGAACTGGACCGACGAAAAAACCGGATTCCAACATCGGGTTGGTCTCTGTCGGGTATTGAAAAAATGTTTGGTTATGGCCTTCCAATTGCAAAATTGCCGGGTGGCTTAAAACATCCTGAACCGTTTGATCGTTGGGAAATTTTTCGAATACGGAAAGATTATAGGTCACGCTCGTCGGGTTGGCATCGGAAAACCACTGGAAGTAGGGAAACGTTGTGGTAATTTCGACAATCGCGCTCTCCCCGATTGCACCGCCGGGAAACAACAACTCCAGAGTGGTCGGGTTGGTGATCACCAATCTGTTATTGTCGGGTTGATCGTCGGTCTCATCAGGTATATTGTCGCAACGAGAATCCGTAGAGCCTCTCCGAACCAGTTTCAAATCGAATATATAGGTTCCGGTGGGTAGTTTACCGGTCGATAAAACGTGGTCCCTTAAGACATCTAATTCATCGAAAAAAATATTACTATTATCAAAATTTAGCCGCACAGGTTGCTCGGCAATCATCGCTGCTCCTACGGATAATTGCGAACTGGTAATGATATTAAACGATTGTGGCGGTAAATCAAAATCTTCCGATTCTCCCCGGGCAATTATTGTTTCATCTAATTTCACTTCCATTTCCAGCCTAAACCGGCAGGTTGGTGAGCCTTCTGGCGCCCGGTTATCTAATTGAAGAATAAAATAATCCACCGAAAGCCCGGAATTTGTAAAATCGAAATCGCCAACTTGAAAAATTTGCGCACTGGCGTTTGTCAATTGCAAATCGAGAAAAATATCCGTCTGCGACCGGGAAAATCCGGTCAGCAACAGCAACATTATCAACAAGTTAACTCGTTTCAAATTCTTCCTCATAAAAACTCCTTTGTTAAGGATAAAGAATTAAGGTTCAAGGATAAAAAAACACATATTAATTTATCCTTTATCCTTTACCCTTTCTAATTCGACCACGGTTTCTCCAACGGAAACCAAATCATTTTCTTTAAAATTGATTTTTTTGACCACGCCATCGCGCGGCGTTTTTACTTCATTTTCCATGTTCATGGCTTCCACAATGAATAATCGTTCGTTTTGGGCAACTTCTTGACCTTCTTTTACCAGTATTTTGAGAATTTTGCCCGGCATAGGCGCGCCAATGTCATTTCCGGCCTCCGCTGCTTCCCCGGCTCCCGGGCGATAAGCTGTGCTTTTTGGCTGATTTTTCTCGAAAACAAAAGTTTCTCCGTTTACCCAAACATGGATATTTCCACCGGCTTCGACCGCCATTGTTTTAAATGAGCGGTTGTTATGTTCCATAAAAAAAACGCCGTCATCAATTTCCGATAACTGCGCTTGTACTGCCTCGCCATTAATTTCGGCCTCGACGGTTTTTTCGTCTTTCCGGGTAAAGTGAATATCAAAGTTCTTTTCATTCAATTGTAGCTGCGTATCCGCCATAGAATTTCACCTGCATAATCTTTCATTTTTATACGCAATGCGCCGAATCTATTGATTCGATATACATTTTCGTGTGATACAAATCCTTCATTGGGAATTTTTAATTGAACATATCCCATTCGCCAAGAGATTGCCAGGGCGTGGAAACAGCTTCGCTTTTAGATGCGGAAACAGCCGGGCGGCGTTTTTTATTCGCTGCCGCCGCTGCTGTTAAAAGGGCCATTTTTAAACTATCATCTTCAGAGACCGGCTGCCAATCTTTAAAATGCTGCTCTAAAAAACCGGTGTGAAGATTGCCGTTTATAAACTCCGGGTGCGACATCAACTCTTGCAAAAACCGCAGCGGGGTTTGCACGCCGAGTATAACGTAATTCTCTAAGGCGGTTTTCATTTTGGCCAGGGATTCCGGGCGATTTTCTCCCCAAACAATCAGTTTGGATAAAATCGGGTCATAGTGATGGGTAATTTCCAGGCCGGAGTAAATACCGGAGTCGCAGCGAATTCCGGGGCCGGTTGGCTCTTGAACGGCCAATAATTTCCCGGTGGAGGGAAAAAAGTGGTTGCGGGCATCCTCGGCATAAATCCGGCACTCGATGGCGTGGCCGCGCTGCAACAGTTCGGATTGTTTAAAAGGAAGTTTCTCCCCCATCGCAACCCGAATTTGCTGCTTTACCAAATCGATGCCGGTAACGGCCTCGGTAATGGGGTGTTCTACTTGAATGCGGGCATTCACTTCCAGAAAGTAAAAGTTTTTCTGTTCATCTAACAAAAACTCCACGGTTCCGGCGTTGGTGTAATTAACAGCCTGCATTACGCGGCAAGCGGTTTCGCCCATTTTAGACCGCAACTCGCTATCCAATGCCGGGGAAGGCGTTTCTTCTACAATTTTTTGATGGCGGCGCTGGATGGAGCATTCCCGCTCGAATAAATGCACGATGTTTCCGTGATGATCCGCTAACACTTGAAATTCGATATGGCGCGGCTTTTCGATAAATTTTTCGATGTACACCAGTTCGTTGCCAAAGGCGGATTTCGCCTCTCGCTGGCTGGCCTCAATTGCGGATTGCAACTCAGCGGCTTCTCGCACGATACGCATTCCCTTGCCGCCGCCACCGGCAGTGGCTTTGACCATAACCGGGTAACCAATTTCAGCGGCAATCTTTTGAACTGTTTTAAAGTTTTCACCAGCAATTTCCTGGCCTGGCGTAACCGGAACGCCGGCATCAATCATCGTTCGGCGAGCGGTGAGTTTATCGCCGACCATTTCCATCGCCTCCGCTGAAGGGCCGATGAAAGTGAATCCGGCGTCCCGGCAACGGCGGGCAAACTCAGCATTTTCGGAAAGGAATCCGTAGCCGGGATGGATTGCATCGCAGCCGGATTTTTTGGCGGCGGCGAGAATGTTCTCGATGTTCAGGTAACTTTCCAGCGGCGGTGCCGGGCCGATTTCCACTGCGTAGTCGGCTTCCAAAACGTGAAGCGCCTTTTGGTCAACATCCGAGTGCACGGCGACTGTCGAAATCCCCATTTCCCGGCAGGCACGAATAATTCGCACAGCAATTTCGCCGCGGTTGGCGATGAGTATTTTTTGGATTGGTTTTTTCATGCTATTTTGTTTTAGCTGAGGGCAGAGGGCGAAGGGCTTAGGGTAAAATGCCTCTTCTTAGAGTTCAGCTTCAATCCTTAGTTTTAAATTACCCCAAATCAGTATTGAGAGATTTTGATAGATTTCATTTTCGCAATGATTTCTTGAAGTTTGTCAACTTGCGACATAAATGGTCGAGATTGGCGAAAAGCTCGTTTAGCGTTTGTTCCATGATCAATTTGCGGCGAAAAAGTATGATTAAAATATTAGCGCATTCGAATGCTGATCTTCTAGCATAATTGATAAAATTCGCAAACTCTTTATCAGAATCCGAACCTGATCCTTCTGCAATATTGTTTGATATACTCATCGATGCCCCCTTCAACTGTTCAGCAAATCTATAAAGGCGCTTCTTCTCGATCTCATCTGCAATATCAACAAGTTTATCGGTAATTTCAATTGCCATCTGCCAAATTTCTAAATTTTGAAACCTAAATCTTCTGATCATTTGAATCCCCCCTATTGCTGCTTAGTGCAAATGTAAAAACTTTTATTTTGGTTGTTTATGAGCCGTAGCCTTTTCGTTCATCCCTTCGCTCTCTGCTCTCAGCCCTCAGCACCTCTACATTCTAAAAACCCCATACTTCTGATCGGGAATAGGCGCATTGAGCGACATAGAAATGCCCAGGGCAAGCGCGGTGCGGGTTTCCGCGGGGTCGATGATGCCATCATCCCAAATGCGGGCGGTGCTGTAATAGGG
>CAXHHS010000348.1:0-7179 GCA_964015645.1 uncultured bacterium | reverse complement strand
AAGATTTTCACTGGTCATCCGCCCACTCCGGGCGGGAAGCGGCGTTATTCGGGACAACATCCGCCGGCCGGCTGATTTCGCTGAAAGTAAATACCGAAAACCTCTCGCAAACCATTGGCAGTATCAAAACGATATACCGGGAACTCTATCCCGGCAACCCCTTTAAATACGCTTTTATCGATGAAGAATTTAGCAAGCAATACCGCAGCGATCAGCAGTTTGCTTCGCTTTTCGGTGTTTTTACCGGGTTGGCGATTCTCATCTCCTGCCTCGGCCTTTTGGGCCTCGCCTCTTTTTCGGCGCGATTGCGTACCAAGGAAATCGGTATCCGGAAGGTTTTAGGAGCATCTATCGCCAATGTAACCGGGTTGCTTTCGAAAGAATTTGTCAAACTCGTCTTGCTGGCTAACCTGATCGCCTGGCCGCTGGCGTGGATGGTCATGAATCAATGGCTCGATAACTTTGCGTACCACATCGAAATAAACTGGTGGATGTTTGCCGTTGCTGGCGGTGGTGCACTGGTAATTGCTTTGCTAACGGTTAGCTGGCTTGCAATCCGGGAAGCAATGGCAAACCCGGTGAAGGGGTTGCGGTATGAATAAATATTGGGTGATTTAACGATTTGGTGATTTGGCGATTTCAAAATTCACCAAATCGCCAAACCACCAGACCACTCAATTAACCGATGAGGTTGTTATGTTCAAAAACTACCTGAAAATCGCTTTACGAAATCTGCTGAAATATAAAGGCTATTCTCTTATCAATATTTGGGGGTTGGCATTGGGGATTGCCTGTTGTATGCTGTTGATTTTATTTATCCAGCATGAGTTGCGCTACGACCGCCACAACGAACATGCCGAAGATATTTATCGCATCCATACCCGCTGTGTTATTTTTGGGCGGGAAATTTTGTGGACATATACCCAGGAAGCATTTACAAAAATCATCAAGGAAGAATTCCCGGAAGTGCGCTACTCTGCCCACTTCGACCGCGCTCGGAACGTAGATTTGAAGATCAATAATGAAATCGTCAAAGACACCAATTTTTTCTGGGCTAATACGGCTATCCTCAATATTTTTTCCTTCGAGCTGTTGAGCGGCAACAAGGCAGATATGCTCACCAACCCCAATTCGGTGATTATCACGGGCGAAATCGCCGAAAAATATTATCGCGGTGTTGATCCCATCGGTAAAACGTTTTATATGGACACCACTGCTTACAACATCACCGGTGTGATGAAGGCACAGCCGTCGAATTCTCACTTTCACGCCAACTTTATCGGCTCCTACAACACGTTCCCGGAAAATCCCGAGCCGCACTGGTTCAGCTTCAGCACCCGAACCTATGTGCGATTGCAGGAAGGCGTTACACAGGCGGCGTTTGCTGCAAAGCTGCCGGAGTTTATCGAGCGCCATTATGGCGAACGTGCTCGCGAATTTGGCTATCAATATGAATATATTCCCATGCCGCTGCTGGATATTCATTTGCATTCCAACGTTCGCGGGGAGCTGGAACCAAATGGCAATATTCTTTATGTTTACATTATGTCGATTA
This sequence comes from uncultured bacterium, assembly GCA_964015645.1. Lineage (GTDB taxonomy): Bacteria > Calditrichota > Calditrichia > RBG-13-44-9 > J075 > CAXHHS01. Next base: position 5,624 of record CAXHHS010000348.1, on the reverse strand, counting down.
TTGCGGCGTTTATTTTGATGATTGCTTGCATCAATTTTATGAACCTCTCCACTGCCCGCGCCAGTCGCCGCGCCAAAGAGGTGGGCATGCGGAAGGTGATGGGGGCTTACAAAACTCGCCTCATCGCGCAATTTTTAGGCGAGTCGCTACTCATTTCAACGCTGGCATTTCTGCTGGCATTCGGATTTGTGGAATTGGTTCTGCCATACTTTAACGAATTAGCCGGGCGAGATATTACGCTCAGCCTGATGGATAACCCGGTTCTGATACTGGCATTTTTAGGAATTGCCCTGATTGCCGGATTGGGTGCGGGATTATACCCGGCATTTTATTTAACCAAATTCGAACCGGTGCAGGTGCTGAAAAATGCTATTGCAACAGTAGGAGCGACCAACCGGCCGCCCCTACTGCGGCAAATTTTGGTTGTAACACAATTTGCTATTTCCATTGCCTTGATTATTGGCACATTCATTATCCTCGATCAATTGGAATACCTGCGTTCCAAAGACCTGGGGTTTGATAAAGATCATTTGGTTGTCGTTCCGTTGAAGGGGAATGCTGTTCAAGCGAATTTCTCCGCCTTGAAAAACGAATTGAGCCAAAACCCCGATATTATGAATGTCGTTGGGGCAAACCAATACCCGGGCGGCGGATTTATGACCTGGGATCATTGGGCGGAAGGTTTTGGGGATGACGAAGGCATTTCTATTGACGCCGGTTTCGTAAACTACAACTATTTCGAGGCACTCCAAATTCCGGTTGTCGAGGGGCGGGCCTTTGCCAAAACATTTGCAACTGATATGGAAAACGCCGTTATGATCAACACAACCGCGGCAAAGATGTTGGGATTTGAAAACGATGCCGTAGGGAAACAGTTATATACGTCGCCGCCATCGGATACCAGCCGCAGCGGCAAGGAAATTATCGGTGTTTTTCAGGATTTTCATGCCGGGTCACTGCGAGAGGAGATTAAGCCGCTGCTGCTGTATCCCCGCGAAACCGTTCGCAATATAATTGCGCGAGTAAATGCGGCAACCCTGGGAAAATCGTTAAAGTTTATCGAGGAAAAATTTCAGGAAGTAAATCTCGGCGCGCCCTTCGAATACCGCTTTGTCGATGAGGTCTTAGCCGAATATTACGAATCGGAACAAAACCTCTCCGCAATTATCAACAGCTTTACGTTTTTAGCCATTTTGATCGCCTGCCTGGGATTGTTGGGATTGATCTCGTTTACTGCGGAACAAAAAACCAAGGAAATCGGCATTCGTAAAGTACTGGGCGCAACGGTTAGCAGCATTGTGGTGATTCTCTCACAGGAGTTTGCTAAATTGGTCATCATTGCCAATCTCATCGCCTGGCCGCTGGCTTATTTTGCGATGGATAAATGGTTGCAAGATTTTGCCTATCGCACGGAAATTGATCCGGCTATCTTTATTGCATCTGGTATTCTGGCGCTGGTTATTGCGCTGGCAACAATCAGTTTTCAAGCAATTAAAGCGGCGCTTTCCAATCCCATAAAGGCGTTACGGAGCGAATGAGATCATTTTGTAACCGGTTTTGGCGACATCGCTACTAACAACACCAATTTTTCGCCGGTTTCATTTCGCACACCATGCGGTTCGCCGGCGCGAGCAATTACTGCCTCGCCTTCGGATAACGATTTTTGCTCTCCGCCAATGTCAAAAAATCCTTCACCTTCCAAAACCACGTATACTTTATCTTCATTGGCATGGCTGTGCACTTTCTGAAATTGCCCCGGCAGCAGGCAATAAAGATCGAAAAACATTTTAGCGGAATCGAAAAGCGGAATTTTTTGCATTTTTTCATCTTTGAACCGCAGGTGATCAGTTAATCTTTTATGCTCCATAGCCTGTTTATCTCCTTTTATATTTTCGATAAAAATATAAAGGGATGTTCAGCGGTTAAATGAAAAAATAAATAAACCGGTTTCCAAATCGCTAACGTAAATATTGCCGCTACGGGTAAAGGGATACACGCCGAAAGCGCCGTCTAACGCCTCGCGGCCAACGACGGATGGTGAGGTGTCGAACTCATCGACGACAATTAATTGGGTGGGATCGGAAATGCGAAACACCCGAAAGCCAGCGGCATAATAGGAAACGTAAGCATAATCGCCAATCACGTAGAGGTTGTGAACGCGGGCGTTTTCATCATTAAATGAAGTTATAAACTGCGGATTACTTAAATCGCTGATATCCCAAACCGTAATATCGGGGCGAGAATTGGAATTTGCGCCAAGTTCGTCGCAAATAAAAAGATAGTTTCCATCCTCCGAAGGCCAGCCACTATGATGGAATTGCAGCATGGGAGATTCCCCGATGGTGCCTAAGAGCTGCGGGATTTCCGGGTTTGTAACATCATAAATATTGGTCGCCACAAACCCATGAAAATCATACAGCCGGTTGCAAATAACCGCTGCATCATGCCCGGCATTTCCGCTTCTCCAAATCAACGCCGGGTTAAGCGGATCGCTCAAACTGAAAATACGCAGCCCAGGCTCCTCCGAATACATATAACCATATTGATCAATAAAAATATTATGAGAAGATGGAAAGGCGCCAACAACTGCCGGGGCTGCCGGATTGCTGATGTCAACGATGGCGCCGGAATCAATAGGCGAGCCGGTTACAGTGTAAACATAGTTTCTCCAGATTTTCACATCAAACCCGGGAATCGAATCCATAATTGCGACTTGCAGCGGGTTTGTTGGATCGCTAACATCAACAATATGAATGCCGGTGACATTGCCGATGAATCCAACAATGGCGTATTCTTTTCCGGTCGTCTCATCAAAATATCCCCAAACATCGCTCGCTTCTCCGGAAAGCGCTAAATTGCCCAGAAGGGTAATTCTTTCTGAACCGGATCCACCGGCTGCCGGGTCAACAAAAGCGGGTGGTTCGTCGCAATTCCGTTGTAATGGTTGAAACGGGTCCATCGACTGATCTCCTGGTTTATTGTTCGAGGAACAAGCACAAAAAAAGCAAAAACCGAAAAATAGAATCTGTTTCATTCGTTTCATTGGTATCCTCTAAATATTTCCTGGGTTAAATGGTTTCACTTCTAACTCCGAAAAACCGGTAACGGTTCAATTTCAACTTCAATGTGTTTTGCGTCTTTTTTATGGGTTACGCGTCTACCAAGAAAAATGAATGATTAAGAATAGATGAGGTTGATTGCTTTTAAAAGGAGGTAAGACAATGCAAAATTCAACTCTACCTGTTGTTGTAATTGGTGCCGGCCCGGTGGGCTTAGCTGCCGCCGCACACTTAGTAAATAGAGGCGAAACACCCCTGGTGCTGGAAGCCGGCGCCACAGTTGGCGATAGCATTCGCCAATGGCGGCACGTGCAAATGTTTTCGCCCTGGCAATTTAATATCGATGCCGTTTCCCGCGCGATGCTGGAAAAAACCGGCTGGAAAGTACCAAATTTATCGCACCTGCCTACCGGGGGAGAAATTATCGATGACTATTTGGAGCCGCTGGCAAATCTGCCGCAGTTAAAACCACATATCCGGTTTAATACGCGGGTAATTGCAGTCAGCCGCAAAGGGTTTGACAAAATGAAAACTCCCGGCAGAGAAAATATGCCGTTTGTTGTTTATGCTGAAAAAAGGAAAGAGGATACTCTGAAGGTCGAGGAGATAATTTTCGAAGCAAAAGCCGTTATCGATGCTTCCGGCACCTGGAAAAACCCCAACCCACTTGGGGCAAATGGACTGCTGGCAATAGGAGAAAAACGCCTGGTAAAAAACATTTTTTACGGAATACCAAACGTTTCCGGAAAACAGCGAAGACGTTACACCGGGAAAAATATCCTGGTGGTTGGCAGCGGCCACTCTGCAATTAATGCGTTATTGGAATTGGAGACACTATACGATCAGGATGCCAAAACCACCATTACCTGGGCGATCCGAAAAACCAATGTGGAAAGAGCTTACGGCGGCCAGGAGAATGATATGCTACCTGCGCGCGGTGCATTAGGTACTCGTCTGCGGCGGATGGTGGAATCTGGCAAGATAGCCGTTGTTAGCGGATTTAAACTTCAGCAATTACGAGCAACAGAGGCTGGTAAAATTACTGCGATTGGCGAAACGCTCAACGGCGACAAAGCAATTGAGAACATCGACGAAATTATCGCAACCACCGGCGCTCGCCCGGATTTATCCATCGCCAGCGAATTGCGGATTGCGCTCGATCCGGCAGTAGAAAGCACCCCGGAAATGGCGCCGCTTATCGATCCCAACATTCATAGCTGCGGTAGCGTGCCACCGCATGGAGAGAAGGAATTACGCCACCCGGAAAAAAATTACTATATCGTTGGAATGAAAAGCTATGGCCGCGCTCCAACATTTTTATTAGCCACGGGATACGAGCAGGTACGGTCGGTTGTCGCCAGCCTGGTTGGCGACCGGGAAGCTGCCGAAAAAGTTGAATTGGTTCTCCCGGAAACCGGCGTTTGCAGCTCGGATTTAATCGAAGAATCCTGCTGCGGAAGCCCGGAAGCGGTTGCTGAAACTCCAACATCCGAAGCTGTTCTTGCCGAAGCCGCAAGCACAGCATGTTGCAGCAACGGCTCTGCAACAACAGAAACCGAGCCAGCAGCCCCTTGTTGCAATTCAACGGCAAAAGCCCAATATTTAGAAGGTGAAATTCCCCAAAGCGCCTGTTGCGGGTGATGAAAAAAATCGGTAGATTTTCATTACCTTCAAAAAGGCTTAGGAGTAGGCTAAAGCTAAGAAAAATAAAATCTTAGCCTACTCCTTAATAGATCATTTCAGAAATAGTTTTAGGATTTGCTTGATAGTCGGCCATGTTTCGACTCCGCTCAACATGACTCAGCGTCATCCTGGGCGGAGCTGAAGGGTGACAAACCCTACACATAATTATGAAATGCTCTGATTAGTCTAAAACGACGTTTATTTGATCGTGCTACTTACTTCATCAAAATCATCTTCTTCGTTTCGACAAACGAGCCGGCGGTAAAGCGGTAGAAATAAATTCCGGATGCCGCTTTTTGTCCCAATTGATCGGTACCGTTCCAGTTGACTTTGTAAACACCGGCTTCATATCGCCCTTGCGCAAGGGTGTTTATTAACTGTCCGCGGATGTTATAAATTTGCAGGCTAATGCTTTCGCTTTTAGGAAGTTCGAATAATATTTCCGTTTCCGGGTTAAAAGGGTTGGGATAATTTTGACTAATCGCAAATTGCTTCGGGAGGTTATTTCCCTCAACCGGTGTTACGCTGGTAATAACTTCACCGAAAAGCATATCTTTAAAATCCCAATTTTGGTGCAGCGGCCACTGGTCGTCAAAATGGGGGCTGCGCACGCCGTTATAATCAATAAAACCGCTTTGGCCGGGCGGGGCAATGTTTTCATTAATAATTTCGCTAGTAGAAATTTCCACTGCCTGCTGGTAAGTTCCATGCGATGAGATGTTTAATGGAACATCCATCAAATTTTGGAATGTAAATCCGCTGATTGGGGCAACGTAATCATCAATAACCTTTACGCGAACCGTGGCGCTGCCAGGGTTGTTCCAGGCATCCACCCCGCCCCAGGCAACGTTGTCGCCATTGTTCCACCAACTTACCGGTTTG
>CAXHHS010000347.1:0-7224 GCA_964015645.1 uncultured bacterium | reverse complement strand
GAAGCTCGTCGGCAGCGTCAGATGTGTATAAGAGACAGGATTGATAGAGCCAAAATTGATGATTGTCGATTGATGGTTTACGATAGAGTTTTTAATTTTCAATCGACAATCATCAATTGACAATATTTCATCCCCTCTCCAAATAAAATCCTCATTGTTATATCCGTTCGATTAACGTACAATTCCTTGAGAGAATTTTGGTATGGTGACAAATTGGTTATAAACAATTATTTAGCAGGAAGGTAAAAAATGGAATTATACTTGGTTCGCCATACCCGGGTTGCTGTGGAAAGAGGCATATTTTACGGCCATACGGATGTTGATCTTGCCGAAACATCTGCGGAAGATTTTGCCAGACTCCGAAGAAAATTACCAAAAACAGAGTTCAACGTTTTTACCAGCCCTTCTTTGCGCTGCCGAACAATTGCGGAAAAACTAAACGGCTCCTCACTATTAACAGACCCTCGTCTAATGGAGTTAAATTTTGGTGATTGGGAAATGAAACGCCCGGAGGAAATACCCGCGGAACCCTTCCAGCATTGGTTTGATAATTTTGTAGAGGTTCCCAGCCCCAATGGCGAAACTTTTCGGCAATTATATGATCGTTGCGTTGCGTGGTTTGAGGACGTTTGCAAAGAAAATTATCCGCAAAATGTCGTCGTTACACATGGCGGTGTTATCCGAGCATTGCTTTCTCATATTCTGGCGTTTCCGCTCAAAAATGCGTTTACGCTTTATATTGCTTTTGGCAGCGTTACTAAAATTCGAGTAGGATCGAAAAAAATAGAAGTGTTATATGTGAATCGCTGAAGTGTTCGTAGTTTACGCTTTAGCGTGCAATGTTTATCAACCTAAAGGTTGAACTATGAACCAAAAACGAGATTATGAGATTTATTTTATTATTCCTATTTCTGTTACTTTTTTCCTGCACTTCCCGGGTTATAAAAGAAGAAGTCGACTCCGCAAGCATTCCGGTTAACTACCGGTACTCAGTCGATTTAACGAATCGAATAGACGATGTATTTAAAGTTACCATCCAATTTGATCGGCTGAATGTCTACAACAATGTGTTTGGGTTTGCTGCGCTTGGCACCTATGCCGTGATGGATTTTGGGCGCTACGTGCGCGTTTTTAAAGCGCTGGATGCCGCCGGAAATGAAGTGCCAACCCGTAAAATTTCCACCAACCAATGGGCATTGAGCCAGCCGCAGCGCATTAAAAAAATCTATTATGAAATCGCTGATACCTGGGATACACCGCAGGGGGAAAATAATATTCCCGATATGCTTGGAACTGCCATCGACCGGGATTTTGTGTTCATCAGCGGGCAGGGTGTTTTTGGGTTTATCAAAGGGATGGAACATTTGCCGGTGCGGGTGCAGCTTCGTTATCCGGATGACTGGTCGATTGGCACCGGGTTGCCGTTGGATCAAGATAGTGAAATTGTTGCGCGAAATTTCGGACATATTGCCAGTACGCCTATTTTGTTAGGCTATCTATCACAAAGTTCTGAGCGCATAAATGGAAGTGATGTCCATGTTCATACATATTCCAAAACCGATAAAATTCTCACCAGCGACCTGATGCCACATATTCAAAATGTGCTATTTGCTACCTACGATTTTTTGGGTGAAATGCCGATTGATACCTACACGATGCTGTTTATTTTTAATGATAAAGATGCCGGTGGGGTAGAGTATCATAGTAGCTCGGCGTTCGTGTTTAAAGAAGATAATTTGGAAAACATCATTTCCTTTGTGCGCGATATTATTACCCATGAGTATTTTCACCTAATTATCCCGTTTTCCATTCGCAGCGATATCCTCGACAAAACCAATTTTTTCAAATCCTCGCCTTCGGCACACTTGTGGTTTTTCGAAGGTGTGACAGAGTGGGCATCAGACATCATCCAGGTACGCAGTGGTTTAAAATCGATGCAGGATTATATTTTGCAGGATTTTCGCCAAAAAATTATCCGTGAGGAACTTTACGGATCGGACATTAGCTTGCGGGAAATTAGTCTTACTTCGCACCGTAATCCGAAAGATTATTTGAACGTCTATAGCCGGGGGGCGTTAGTCGCAGCGCTTCTGGATATTCAGTTGCTGGATGTTACCGGTGCTCGTCGCGGTTTTCGCGAAGTAATTGTGGATTTGCAAAAGGATTTTGGCAAAGAGCGCCCATTGCCGGAAGAACAGTTTTTTGAAATTCTCATCGATTATTGCGGGCCGGAAACCGAGGAGTTTATCCGCCGCTATATAATTGGAAACGAGAGATTACCTTACAAAGAGTACCTGGAGAAAATCGGAATCAAATATACCCGGGAAGGGCCGGCAGATGAAATCCGCAGCGACCTGGGATTTTTTGTAGTACCGGAAGCGGGTGGTGTAACCGTATTGTGGGTCGATGATGAAGTACGAGCAATGGGGGTTCAAAAAGGTGATATCTTGCAAGCATTTAATGGCAAGCGCGTTACTCCGTTTAACTATCAGCGTATGGTTTATGGTGAGATGCCGCGAATGAATATCGGAGAATATTATAACCTGGAAGTTTTGCGCAATAGAAGGCGGCTGGAATTAACCTGCCAAACAATTCCGTTTAAACACCGCCATACGTTCTCGGTGCCGCCGATGCTAACGCCATCTCAAGCCAGGCTGCGCGAGGCGTGGTTGAAGAATTTTTAATCACACATTTGGTTTCATTATTCTAAAATTACAACCGTGAAAAAAATTTAGAAATATCAAGTTGAAATCCCTTTGAAATACTTTCGCCGGAAAGTACATCGCCTTCTTTATATACTTTCATCGTTTCAGACGAACTGAATACCATAACGGCTTTTTTCTTGGGGTCAACAACCCATACCCATTCCACACCAATTGCAAAATACTCCGCAATCTTCTTTTCCATATCTTTCCAACGATCACTGGGCGATAATATTTCGATTACCAGCTCCGGTGCAACATCTAAGAACTTATCGGGAGTCGCCATTTTCAAACGGCCATGCGAAATGAATAAAATATCTGCGCCACGCACGGTATCCGGGTTGCGTTTGGTATAAATGCCGGTTTCACCGGTCATCACTTCGCCGAGATCATTTGCTTCAACGAAATTTCCCAACCAGCGATCTAATCTTGATTCCAATCTGCCATGTGTCGTTTTTGTCGGACTCATTTTTATAATTCTCCCCTCAATCAGTTCGCAAGGTCCGATATCTCCCATTTCATATAGCTCCTCAGCAGAAACTAAAGTTTCGGGAACAGTGGTTGTCGTCATACTCATCCTTTTACCCGCTGGTTTAAGTTGGTTTTTTAAACTCGCTCGCGTAAAATTTCATTCGCAAGACATTCGACGGAAGTGCCCAGCTCCCGGGCTTTTTTGCGCAACGCTTTTATAATATCTTCTTCCACTGTTAACTGAAAATGGCGTGTGCGATATTTTGCTTTAAGATCGACATCCTTGAGCCTGGTAGAATAACCGGTTTTATCATGGGTATTCCAAAATTCAGTGGCTTCTTGGTAAGTAGAGAATTCATCCGACAATAACGCGTAGCTTTTGTTGCTCATAATGGTTCCTTTCTGGTTTATGGATAAATTTCGTTTTCCACAGGATATCATATGGTGCAAAAAATGTAGCCTCCCTTGTTATGTGTTACTTGAATGTAATGAAAACGAATATTTAATTCAACAATTAAAAAGGCGAAAACAATCGCTTTCGCCTTTTTATATTCATAGAACAAGATACGTTTAACCGGAATATATAAATATTAATACTCACTTTAGTAAGATCATCTTCCGAGTCGCTTGATGGTTTCCGGCGACAATTTTGTAGAGATAAATTCCGCTGGCAACCGATTGCCCCAGGTCGTTTTTACCATCCCAGGTTGCAATGTAAGTGCCGGCTTGCTGAAAACCGGCGGCCAGCGTTCGTACTTTTTGCCCCAGGGTGTTGAACACCAGCAGCGTTACCTCGCTGCTTCGCGGAATGGCGTAGCGAATTTCCGTTGTCGGATTAAAGGGGTTGGGAAAGTTTTGCGCCAGGGTAAAGGTATTCGGAATTTCACCCGTGGGTTCAATGGCAACCGGTTCGCCCGGCTGCCCGGTTATCGTAAAATGATCTACCCAAACATTATCGGAATTTATACCGGTGGCGCCGCCGTTGGTGTGATAGTAGTTGACAGCAATATAAATATTGAAACCGGAAAACTCTGAGAGATCGAATTTATAAGCGTTCCAGGCGCCAATCGGGCCATCGATTTTAAAATGCCCTAATAGATGTGTGAAATCGGCAATGTCGCTGCCGGAAGTAGAGACAAATACTCGCAGCGAATCTTTAAACGCGCCATCTATTGCTCCGGCGTAGAAACAAAGGCTATCGAAATCTGCAAAAGGAATTTGGGGACTGATTAACCATTCGTCAATTAAATTACCGTTGGCATTATCGAAATTGCTGTGCCAAAATCCTTGCCCGGCTTGCGGATATACCGTATCCCCGGAAGTAAAGGAAAGTAGCTGGCGATAATCCCAATCCGTTCCGTTTCCATCACTATCGATGATTGTCCAGTTCGTTGGCGGGGTTAAATCGTCGAATGTTTCTTCGTACCAAATATTTGAAATGCTGTCGCTTGGGGTGGCAGAAACGCTATTAGAAGCCTCGCTTTCACCCAAATCGTAAATTGCCGTTACATAATACCAATAGGTAGTGCCGTTCGCCACATCCTGATCAGAGTAAGATGTTTCCGGCGCGTTTACCGAATCAATGGCGCTAAAGCTGGTGCTGTCTTCAGACCGGTACACCCGATACCGTACTAATTCTGCAGCTGCAGAATTAGCTGTTCCATTTGCAGTTTCTTGAAGAGAATGGCCATTTAAATCTAATCCTCGTACTGGGGTTGGAATGCTGCTTTGATCTGCAAATTTCAAAACACCGGTTGGGGTAGACCAGGTTAAACTCACAATAGCATTTCCGGCATTTGCAGATAGATTTTGCGGTGGATATAATGTGGTATCTTCCGGCGTAGCGGAGGCGGTATTGGAAGGATTGCTTTCGCCAATATCATAAACGGCGGTAACGTAATACCAATAAGATGTGCCGTTTGTAACGCTTTCATCACTATAATTGATTTCACCGGCAGATACGGAATCGATGGCCGTGAAGGTAATGTTGTCTACCGAACGGTAAATGCGATAACGAAGTAATTGCGCGGCAATATTCAAAAGTGGGTTGTTTTTAGCCGCCGGCGCAGTCCAGCTTAAATTAATAATGCCATCCCCCGCCTCTGCGGCTAAATTTTGTGGTGGATTTTTCGTGGTATCCGCAATAGTGCCGCTTAAGCTCAGGTTGTCAAACAAATATTCGTCGCGATTATTTAAATCCGGGCCGGTTAAAATCCGCACGCGAAAATCAGGATGATAGGCATTGGCTGGCAAAGTGTGTTCTACCAATTCAAACGGTTCAAAATTGCCGTAGCCGTTGTTTGTGCCCACTAATGAATCGAGTGTTTGCCAACTGCCATTATCGTTCAAATAACTCACAAGGATGTACTGATCGGTTTCGACATCGTTTTCCGATTTCCAATATGAGAAAGTTACATCGCTCGCCTGGGTAAGGTCGAAAGCATTGGTAAGCACGGCTTCGTTGCGGTTGTTTACCTTCAACATGTAGGGGGAGGACGGGAGTTCGAATGGAAAATCGCCGCCGCCGGTACCCTCGATATCGATAATTTGGGGAATCCCCTGGAAAGCGGAAACATCCCAACTGTCGGGGTTGAAATCGCTTTCAGCGAAAGTTTCCAGCCAGGGAAAGCCGGAACCGGAAGGTTCGAAACCGCTGCCGCTCAAAGGAATTGTAATCGCGGTATTCGCGCCATCAACATCATAATCAATGGTTAAAGTGGCAGATACTTGCCCGGCAACACCCGGCTGGTAAATCACGGAGAATGTGGCTGACTGGCCATTGTCTATGTTTCCGGGCGCGTTCTGCACGGAAAAATCCAGGTGATCGACGGTAATGGAATTAATCGTTGCGGGAGGGCCGCTATTATCGAGTTGAACGTTGGTGGACGCAGAACTACCGAGAGCGACCTGGCCAAAATTGATTTCACTAATGGATGCCGTTAACTCACCACCCAGTGGATCGAACCCGGTTCCCTGCGCCGGAATCGTCAAGATGACAGATTTGATTTCTGTACCGTTATCGTAATCGACCGTCACAGTTGCGGTCGCCTCGCCAACAGTGGAAGGCTGGTAGTTCACATTTATCGGTGCAGAACTATCTTCACCGATTCCGGCAGGTACATTGGATACACTAAAATCATTATGGTCGGCGGTGATAGAAGTAATTGTGACAGCGGAACCGGTATTGGCTAACACAACTTCTAATGATGATGTTTCGCCAAGATTTACGGTTCCAAAATTGAGCGAAGCGGGAGAGGCGGATAAAATACCCGGCGGCGGTATAAATCCCGTTCCCCGGAGCGCTATGGTGATAATCGCCTGGGATTTAGCGCCGTTTTCATCAAAATCGATCGTTAAGTCCGCCGTGATTTCCCCTTCGGAGGACGGTTGAAACTGAACGCTGAATGTTGCGGTTTCATCCGTATCCAGGCCGGAAGGAATATTTGATATGCTAAAATCGTTGTGATCGGCAGTAATGGAATTAATGGTAACCGGCGGGCCGGTATTGACTAATTGAACATCGGAAGCAGCAGATTCTCCAACTACTACAGTGCCAAAATCGATTGAGCTTACATTTGCGCTTAGCTCACCTTGCGGCGGTTCAAAACCGGTTCCTTGCAACGAAACGGTTAGCAGTACTTGTGATTTGGAAATCCCGTTATCATAATCAACCGTTAAGGTGGCGTTTACTTCGCCGGCTGCCGATGGTTGAAAAATAACATCGAATGTCGCTGAGCCGTTTTCACCGATAGTCGTTGGTGCGCCGGAAACGCTAAAATCGGTATCGTCTGTGGTAATCGAGGTGATTGTAACGGCTGATCCCTGGTTATTTAATTCGATTTCACGGGAAGCCGATTCGCCTAAGATTACACTACCAAAGTTAACCGAAGATGGCGAGGCAGATAATTCTCCCGGTTGAAAGCCGGTTCCTTGCAAGGAAATCATTAACTCAACCATTCCGTTGGAAGTGCCGTTATCATACTCGATGGTTAAGGTTGCGGTCGTTTGCCCGTTGGAAGAAGGCTCGGAGTTCACATCAAATGCTGTCTCT
>CAXHHS010000346.1:0-7230 GCA_964015645.1 uncultured bacterium | reverse complement strand
CCAGCGGTTTAGTGATATGCCGGTAGATCAATTTATTGAAATCACAGAAGGGGACAACACTTACCGCATATTGGAACGAAAGCCGGTTCGATTTGCCCCTAAAAAAGAAAATATTAGTTCCAAGCCGGACACATTTTATTGAAGCCACGGATTTACACTGATTAACACGGATTTGAAGATTGTTTATACAAATAATTGTCAAAAAGGAGCTGAGATCAGTGATAATCCGTGTTGATCCGTGGCTAAATTTAAAACGCGTCCGGTACTGAGTCACTCTGCATCATCCGGTCAATCCTGTACATCCTGTCAAAAAAAGTTCAAGGAGGAACCTTTGTCTTACCATTCAAGCTTGCAACGCGACGCAAAAAATAGTTTAAATACCACGGTCGTGTTATTGGGTAGTTTCTTAATTTTGCTCGGTATTCTGTTTAACACATCATCCACAGAATTCCTTTTTTTTAACCTGGATATTTATTTTACCACCCGAAAATTCGTCGCAACCATCATTTGCCAGGTTATCGCTATCGGCGCAGGATTGTGGCTTATCTTCCGAAGGCCGGCATTACTGACCTCAACGGTATTTTCTCGCTTTGCGCTGATAGGGTTGAGTGTTATGATTCTCGGCGGCGGATATTTAAATTTGCGCGCCTTAAATATCATCAACCCCAATCGCGAGTTGCAAACTGTGTTTGGTCAAATTTACGATTCCGAGGAACTCATTTCGCAACTGACCGAAGAGTTAAATGGCCTGAACAAAAGCGTGCTGAACCTCTCGTTACCGGATCACCAAAGTAAGGCGCTGTTTGCCGATTCAGTGGCGGTAACCGATTTGGGAGAATTACAACGTAACGAGCAAACATTATTATCCGACTCCTCGATTTATATTCACAAATGGAATATTTCCAGGCAGTTACAGAAAACGGCTTTGACCGAATTGCAAATATTACAGCCGCTATTAGACCGGGCCGCATATTTCGAATGGACTAAATTCAAAATCAAAAAAGGACACTTTATATCGGACACCCGGGATACGTTTGAGACCACTTTGTTATTTGATGGTGTGGCGCATTTGGCCTATCCTCTAACCTGGAATGAGAAACCTGGTAATACTCAAGTAAAAGAGTTTTTGCCATCTTTGGACCTCACCCCCAACCCCTCTCCTCCCAGGAGAGGGGCCGGGGGTGAGGTTGAAACGGCTCAGAGCAGAAAAAGCCAATTAACCCCAACCATACTCTCCCCGACCTCACTGGTATCCATCAAAGGCGTACAGAAAGTACGCTGGAAAAAACAACCCACTTCCCAACAAACCGGGGAAGAAAAGTGGCTCATTTACGATTGGCAAGTGAAAAGTCTCAAGTTAGCAGAAACCCATAAAAAACTATTTACGGAAGTCCTCGACCAGGCACTGCCAAATGCTGATGACCTCGCGCGAGCACGCGAATCGGTTCAGGAAAGCCTGATTGTGGCTTACCTAACAGATCCGGAAAATTTTCAAAAACCACACGAAGCGTTTTCCCCGGCGGCGTTTGATCGCCATCCCGGTATTGCCGTTGTAGATATTGATCGCGATGGTCTTGATGATATCTACGTCATGGCGCGGTGGGGAGAGAATATGCTATTCCACAATCGCGGGGAGAAGCAAGCCCCAAAAGAGGGGGGGCAAGCGGGCACATTTAAAGAAATAGCTGCCGAAGTTGGCTTAAACATTAAAGACCATACCTCCTCCGCTATTTTCGCAGATTTTGATAATGATGGCGACCCGGATGTCTTTTTAGGCCGCACCCTGGGGCAATCCATGTACCTGGTGAATGAGGATGGCCGTTTTGTGGATCGTTCCGATTCTATGTTTAACGGATCGCTACCCTATCTTGTTAGTTCAGTCTCGGTTGTAGATTATAACCAGGATGGTTTGTTAGATATTTATATTTCCACCTACGCATCACACATTTTTGGCAAGGCATCGATAAATAAAACGCCCGGGTATTTTATCGATCTTTTAAAACGCTACCTTCCGGAAGCGGAAGCGAAACAATTATACGATTTGTGGAAATCGGAAGATGCCCACAAATACCTCGATCGCCCCGGGCCGCCCAATATGCTGCTGAAGAATATTGGCGGCGGGCGGTTTGAAATTGCTGCCTCGCCGGTGATCAAAGTATATCGCAATACCTACCAATCCACCTGGGCAGATTTTGATGAAGACGGCGATCCCGATGTCTACCTTGCTAACGATTTTGCGCCGAATAATTTGCTCCGCAATGATGGCCCTTCGACAGGCTCAGGACAGGCTCCTTCGACAGGCTCAGGACAGGCTCCTTCGACAGGCTCAGATTGGAAATTTACTGATGTTACCGAGCAAACCGGCACCGCGGATATCGGTTTTGGTATGGGCGCCACCTGGGGTGATTACGATAATGATGGCGACCAGGACCTCTACGTCACCAATATGTATAGCAAAGCGGGTCAGCGCATCACTGCCCAGATCGCTCAATTGGATTCCCGCTTCCCTCAAATGGCGCGCGGTAATTCCCTCTTCCGCAACGAAGCCCCCAACGATAATTTTCAATCTTCAATTTTCAATACTCAATTCACGAAGGTTTCCGGTATGGCTCCCCCGGCACTTGCCGTAGAAGTTGGCGGCTGGGGATGGGGCAGCCAGTTTATGGATGTGGATAACGATGGTTTTTTGGATATCTACACCTTAAGCGGGTTTTATACTGTGCCCAAAGCGGTGGCACTACCGGGGGATATGTGAACGGATCTCTGGCGCTCGGTCGTGCGCTCGGATCGTAATCTAAAACTTCGCTCTTCTGAAATGAATATCCTGGGCAGTAGAAATCCCCATGCAATGGGAGAGCGTGGGCAATCACTCAGCGGGCATGAACGGAACCATTTGTTTTTGAGTGATTGCAGCCGGCAATTTTACGACGTTGCCGGTATCTCCGGTCTCGATCATCCCGGTGATGGCCGGGCCTTCGCCATTTTGGATTATGACCGCGATGGCTGGCAGGATATCGCCGTGGTAAATGCCAATACCCCGTTTTTCCAGCTCTACCGCAACCGCATTGGCGAACGGAAAAATATCAAAAGCAACGGTAACATACTGGCGCTGCGATTCGTGGGTGGCAACAATACTTCCAAGCCATCAACACAGTGGAGCACTCGCGATGGTTTCGGAGCGCTGGTTTCGATAAAATTAGAGCAATCAACTCTTAAACGCGAGCACCGCGCGGGCGAGGGCATGGCTGCGCAGAATAGCGCTACCATGATTATCGGTATCGGCAGTGCCAGGGAAGCGGCAGCGATTACCGTACGCTGGCCTTCGGGAAAAACCCAGGAAATCCAAAATATCCCTACCGCTACGTTGATCACCGTTTATGAAAACCCGGCGCAATCACCCACCGGAGAAGAGTTTGTTCTACAGCCCTATCGCCGTTTTCAAAGCAGCAAATCTATAAACACCTCGTTTGCTGCGCCAGCAGCTTTCCGCAAATTATCACTCCACCACCCGGCTATTGAAACATCACCTGCCAAATTACGGATTTACACCACGATGGCCACCTGGTGCGCCGCCTGCAAACGCGAATTGCCACAATTATGGCACTTACAATCCGTTTTCAATTCAACCGAAATCGCTTTGTTCGGCCTTCCGGTGGATGAAAAAGACTCCCCGGAAAAGTTGAATGCCTATATTGACAAACACCAACCGGCATACAAACTGCTGACCGGTTTGCCCGCCAAATCAGTAGCGCGTACCAAAGCGATAATAAAATCGTCCCTGAAAATGGACGGGCTTCCAGCGACTGTTATAACGGATCATAACAATTATGTGCTACAAATTATGTGGGGTGTGCCATCGGTTTCGGATATCCGAGAGTTGCTGGTTGGTTTTGAGCGCAATACCTGCGAATAAATATTGACCGGGATTAACAGGATAATAATGGCTTTTGATCCTTTTGATCCTGTTTCTCAAATAGCCGGAATTAATTCAGTCAAAAACTGGCGATTAATTTTAAAATAGGTGAAGTCAATCAAACTGAAGGAGAAATTGTGAAAGTAAGATCGAATAACCCTGACGCTAATAGGAAATCCGGGTTAGCTGAAAAGCCAAAAAAAACAGTGATTTTTTTAGGAATTTTGCTCGTTCTAACGGGTTTAATCATCAACAAATGGACTATGGGATGGTTCTTACGCCCTCTTGAGAGCATGGTTTCCATTTCTCATCGTGCAGCTATAGCGGCCATTATGTTATTCCAAATATGCTGTATTATATCCGGTTTATGGCTTTTATGGAGAAAACAGGCATTTTTTATTTCTATTGCAGTTCAGCGTATAACGACTCTTGCACTCCTTCCGGTTATGCTCCTGGGAGGATATGGTAGTTTAAAAACAGTAGGTGTCATTGAAAATAATTGGTATATACCGCCACAAATTATCGACCCGCCGTGGTTAGACAGCCTCCAGCAGGCCCAGTTAAAATCGGTTGAACAGTTCAACGTTTTTTATGAGTTCCAATTCTCCGATCGATTGCCGGAAAGCGGTATTCGCTTTCGCCACCGAAGCGTTGACGACGCCGGAAAGACTTATAAATCGGTACATTATGATCATGGAAATGGGATCGCTGTCGCTGATGTTGATGGCGATGGCCGTTATGACATTTACTTTATGAACCAGATTGGGGGCAATGAGCTTTGGAGGAATCTTGGTGAAGGGAAATTTGAAGATATTACCCAAACGGCCGGGGTTGCAGTGGCTGATCGGGTCAGCGTATCGGCCTCCTTCGCGGATATCGATAATGATGAGGATGCCGACCTTTACGTGACCTCAGTTCGCCAGGGTAATATATTATTTGAAAACGATGGAACCGGCAAGTTTAAAGATATATCCCAACAAGCGGGGCTCGATTACCAAGGACATTCCTCCGCAGTGGTTTTCTTTGACTACAACCGGGACGGGTTATTAGATATTTTCCTCACGAATGTGGGCCAATACACTCATAACATAGTAAAAACGATGAGCAGCGATATTGCCACAAGCGAACAAAGTGAGGATATGTATCAGTTTTACGAAGGGTTAAGTGACGCATTCCTGGGTCAGCTCTATCCCGAACGTTTCGAAAAGAGTATTCTGTTCAAGAATAATGGCGATAACCGTTTTGTCAATGTAAATAAGGAAGTGGGTCTTAATGATGTGAGCTGGTCCGGCGATGCCAGCCCGATAGATGTTAACGAAGATGGCTGGCTCGATTTGTACGTGCTAAATATGCAGGGACAGGACGAATATTATGAAAATGTATCGGGAACCCACTTTGTCAAAAAAAGCCGTGAGGTTTTCCCACATACGCCTTGGGGGGCAATGGGGATCAAGGTTTTCGATTATAACAACGACCGTCAGATGGATATTTTTATCACCGATATGCATTCGGATATGTCTGAAAAGATTGGTGTAAAGCGGGAAAAACTCAAGTCCCGTATGCAATGGCCTACCGATAAATTACTTGATGGCGGCGCCAGTATTTATGGAAACGCGTTCTATGAAAACGAAGGCGGTGGCCATTTCAAAGACATTTCAGACCGGGTTGGCGCCGAGAACTACTGGCCCTGGGGGCTGAGTGTTGGGGATCTCAATGCCGATGGATATGAAGATGTTTTTATCGCTTCCAGTATGAATTTTCCTTTTCGGTATGCTGTCAACTCTGTGCTGTTAAATAACCGGGGCCAAAAATTTCTGGATAGCGAATTTATCCTGGGAGTTGAGCCTCGCCGCGAGGGCCGGACAGCCATACCCTGGTTCGAGTTAGACTGCTCCGGTGCTGACCGGAACCATAAAATGTGCCAAAATATAAGCGGTCGAATAACCATTTGGGGAGCGTTAGGCACACGATCTTCGGTGATCTTTGACCTGGATGATGATGGAGACCTGGATATTGTCACCAACGAATTTAACACCGAGCCAATGGTATTAATCAGCAATCTTGCTGAAAGAAAGAAAACGCTGCATTTTCTGAAAATCAAACTGGTCGGCACCAAATCCAATCGTAATGGATTGGGAGCGACGGTAACGGTTATATCCGGCAACCAGACCTATACCAAAGTAAATGATGGAAAATCCGGTTATCTTTCCCAATCGCTGCTTCCCCTATACTTTGGTTTGGATGAAGCCGAAACGGTTGATAAGATTGAAGTGCTTTGGCCTTCGGGGCAAAAGCAGGTGGTCTCTGCGCCGATCAAGATCAATTCGCTTATTGAAATACGGGAAGAGTAATCTTCGCGGTTTAATTGATGCCCACGAAATACACGAAAAGATGCGAAAGGTTAAATTATTATCTTTTTTAGTGTCTTTTCGAGTGTTTTGTGGGCTAATTTTTTAATTGCTTCACTAGCTGCCTTTTCTCTCCTATCATTTCCCGCCTTTCCCACCTATCCTATCCATCTTTTCAGATATAATTTCCGCTCATTCACTTTTTTTACGAAGTCAAAAAAACCGTGAGTACCCGCACAAACGCCGGCACGTTTTGCCAGATATTTACCTTAATGAATTATCGAAAAAGGATATAAAGCATTAGAAATAAAGGAGAATAGGGTGTCAAAAAAACGTGTCAATACCGTTTTCGAAATGCTATTGGAGCAGATCGAATACGACGTAAATGAGTTACAGGAAGAGGGCGCAAATTCGATTAAAAGCGGAAACTACCAGGGCGTTCGCGGGCTAATTGAAGATGCCGAAGAAGTAACCCGCTTTCGCCAAAAAGTAAAAATATTGCAAAATGAATGGCGGAATTTAAAACTTGCTGTTGAACGCAATGTTTCCAATAACAATCACCAGCCGCGTGGGTTGCGCACACCGGATGAGGCATTTCGAAAATCAATTTTGGAGAGCATTGTTGAACTTGGCGGCAATGCGGATATGGGTAATATTTTAAACCGCGTCGAGCAAAAAATGCAGGTGACGTTAAACGATTATGATCGCGAGCCGCTTTCGGAATCTCCCAGGGTATATCGCTGGCAAAATACCGTAAATTGGAGCCGAAATGCACTGGCAAACGAAGGATTGTTAAATAACAACGTCAACCAGGGCGTGTGGGAAATAACGCCTCAAGGTCGCGCAGCATTACAGGATGGCCGGTTAAGCGGCAGCCCGAACAACGTCAACACCGGATCCGGTGCCAGAAAGCCTGCCGGCCCAACGCTTCCTAAACCTGGCGGTTCCGGCGTTAGAGTAACGCCTCCT
>CAXHHS010000345.1:0-7248 GCA_964015645.1 uncultured bacterium | reverse complement strand
TGTATAAGAGACAGTTCCTAACGAGATAATCTCCCCAACCATGTCCCTGGTAATCCGGCGAGATCGCCATTGTTGCAATATGAAATTCCTCATAAACTTCCCAAACGACTGCATGACCGATGACTTCACCGGCAATTTCTATCACAACCGGTTTTGAGTATTCGTTTTCACTGATCTCAAAAAGATAACTTTTTCGCGGCCAGGGATTGGCAAATGCCCGGAGTTCGGTTTTCATAACGGTGTCGAGATCAGCCACGGTCATTGGGCGGATAAGCGGATTTGGCTTCATTACCCCATTTTTTAAGGATGAAGGATAAAGGTCTAAGGATAAAATTAAGAAACTCCTTTAAACTTTCGCAAGTACTGCGGTTCGCAACTATTTACATCGGAAAACTGTCCCCGGTGGAATTTCTCTAATCCCAGGTGCAATAAAGACCAGATTTGAGGAGAATTCGGTGATGGTTGTATTAATGCGGAACCAGGGGGTAGAAATTCCAGCATTTGCGGAAGCAACTTTTCCGCATTTGTGCCGGTCAATAAAATATTGTCTTTAAATTTTCCAAGTAAAACCTCCGGTGTGACCAGGGCATCTTCCATTTTTTTCTCTAACACATTGTTTTTCCAATGAAATACAGCCCTGAAAATTTCGCCGCGATGGGCATCGATTACCGGCATCACCGGCGATGATTGTGGCCCGGCCCGGAACGCCCAAACATCCAGGGTGGAAACCTCGATAATTGGTACTCCCAGCGCATGTGCCAGCCCTTTTGCTGTGCTGTACCCAATCCGCAGTCCGGTGAATGAACCCGGCCCGGCGGACAGAACAATAGCATCAATTTGGGGAGCGGTTAAATTAGCGATTTCCAAAACCTGGTTAACAAATGGCGCTAATTTTTGTGAATGAATATTTCGGATGTTCGCACTGATCTCCGCCAACATTTGACTGTTTTTGGAAATGCCGGTAGCACAAGTAATTCCGCTGCTTTCAATGCCGAGCAGGATCGGCGCTTCGTTATTCTTTTTCGAATTAGGAGTTTTCATAGCAACTCGTTACACAGCGATGTTTACCCCTATGGGGCTGTGTAACGCCTTCGGGAAGCTCCGGATTACCGTCAAAAATTGCCGTCGAAGCAAATCACTGGAAGCCGGAGCTTCCGGATTTCCATTACCGAGTAGAAGCCCGGTAACGAGTCGTTTTAAACACTCACCGCTATTTTGTTCAACTTCGCGCGTTTGCGGTCGTTTTCATCGAGATGGATTTTCCGCATGCGGATGGATTGCGGCGTTACTTCCACCAATTCATCATCGTTTATAAACTCTAGGGCTTCTTCCAGGCTGAAAATCGTGGGCGGCGCAAGTTTGACGGCCCGGTCGCTGCCGGCAGCGCGCATATTGGTTAACTTTTTACCGCGCTGAATGTTGACTTCCAGATCTTTATCTTTGTTGTTTTCCCCGATGACCTGCCCTTTGTAAACCACTTCGGTCGGTTCGATAAAAAATCGACCGCGGTCTTGCAATCCATCGATGGCGTAAGCGGTTGCCGGGCCTTCTGCCATGGAAATAAGAGTGCCGGATTGCCGCTGGGGAATTTCGCCTTTAAACGGCTGGTATTCGTAAAACCGGTGGTGCATTACCGCTTCTCCGGATGTTACGGTTAACACTCGATTTCGCAATCCCATTAGCCCGCGCGAGGGGATATGGAATTCCAGGTGCTGGATATTGCCTTTCGGTTCCATTCGCATCATTTCGCCGCGCTGCTGGCCGACAATTTCGATGACTTTGCCGGAGAATTCCGAAGGCACATCAACGATTAAAATTTCTACCGGTTCGGATTTCCTGCCATCAATTTCTTTAAAAAGCACTTTCGGCTGGCCAACTTGCAGTTCGTAGCCTTCGCGGCGCATATTTTCAATCAATATGGAAAGATGCAAAATGCCGCGCCCGTACACTTTAAAACTATCCGGCGATGCAGTTTCTTCCACTTTCAGTGCGACATCGCTTTTCATCTCTTTTACCAATCGATCGCGCACTTGCCGGGAGGTGACGTATTTCCCTTCCCGCCCATAAAAAGGAGAATTATTGACCATAAACGTCATGCTGATGGTCGGTTCATCAATATCCATTTGCGGCAGCATTTCCGGGTGTTCCGGATCTGCCAGCGTATCACCGATGTCGATGCCTTCAACCCCAACCACACCGCAAATATCGCCGTTACCAACCAATTCAACGTTCTGTTTTCCAATACCTTCGAAAGTATATAATTGGCGAATAGATGTTAGCTCCTGGCTTCCGTCGCGTTTAATCAGCATAATCTTTTGGTTGTGTTGAAGGTCGCCCCGAAATACCCGGCCAATCCCGATGCGGCCAACATAATCGTTATAATCGATGCTGGTGATTTGCATCTGCACCGGGCCATCCAGCGTTTTAGGCGCTGGTACATGGTCTAAAATTGCACTCATCAGCGGCTCCAGGTTTTGGCGCGGATCCTTCAGATCCAAAACCGCCCAACCATCACGGCCACTGGCGTAAATCGTGGGAAAATCCAGTTGAAAATCGTCGGCATCGAGTTCAACGAACAGGTCGAAGACTTCATTCAAAACCTCATCAGGACGGCTGTCCGGGCGGTCGATTTTATTGATAACCACAATTGGTTTTAACTGCAAACTAAGGGCTTTTTGCAACACAAAACGGGTTTGCGGCATGGGGCCTTCAAACGCATCTACTAACAGCAAAACGCCATCAGCCATTTTAAGCACGCGCTCTACCTCGCCGCCAAAATCGGCATGTCCCGGGGTGTCGATCAAGTTAATTTTAATATCGTTAAACGTGAGTGAAATATTCTTGGAAAAAATGGTAATACCGCGCTCCCGTTCCAAATCGTTGGAATCAAGAAAACGCTCTTGAACAACCTGGTTTTCACGGAAAATGCTTCCTTGTTTGAGCATCTGGTCTACCAATGTGGTTTTTCCGTGATCCACATGGGCAATAATTGCAATATTTCGTAATCCCTTCATAAGCCAAACTTCCTAAAACAATCGTCATTTATATTATATTGTATCATCTAAAAGTTTGTGTAAACTTTTTGTTTGATACAGCTTCTAATTTAGGAGGATGAGATAATATTAACTTTTCAACCAAAACATAGAAAGAAAATATTGGCAATAATTTTATCTCACCCTCTCAAGTGCGGCGGAAGAAAATATATAATCACCGCGAAGTCAAGAAAAATAAATCTCAATCTTTAAGTCTTGCAAATTCAATAGCAACCAGGTACATTGTTTGACGTATTAAGTAAATTTTTAACTGATAAGTTCTGTTTTCTTGTAAGATATTATCAAAACTCGTCGAGGACCGCGGATGTCCTTTTTCGACAAAAATCCCAATCTGTTTCGCATTTTATATATCCTAATTGCTGCCGGCATTTTGGTTATCTCGGCCGTTAGTTTGTATCGCTATGCCAGTTCGCCGACGGATGAAAATGTTTTTCATGATTCTCCCAGCACCCTTTATGTTATTAAACACATTCCCGGCCGTTATTTGAATGATCCGGAAAACCCGAACCCGGAAGTTCCACTCGATGTTGCGCGATCCGGTATCCAGGTTAGCGATTTAATATTGACTGTCAATGGGAAATTGATGCGGACGCCCAAAAATATCGATCAATTTCTCGACAGCATTGGTGACAGCGCCAGGTTTGAGATTACGGTGTTCCGGCCCAAATACACCAACGAACTAACCTATTCGGTTAGAAAATACCAGGTTCCCGATAGCAGCTTTCGCATTATTCCGGCTTCGGTTTGTGTTTACCACGTGACTGCCGGTGGAACATCGGATCGCGCCGGAATGCAAGTTGGCGATTTAATTTATCGCATCAATTTTCAAAATTTTAAAGACGCCATCGAAGCGGAACAGATTTTACAAACCCAAACACCGGATACCATAACCTACGACGTACTGCGGGATAACCAATCGATCAGTTTAAACATCACTTTAGCCAGCGTTGGGATTCGTTTATCTGTTTTGATTTTAGTACTGTGCGGCGTGGTTTACATGGGAACCGGTATTTTTGTCGCCATCAAACGACCGCAGTTTACCGGCGCTCGAATGATGGGATGGACATTTTTATCCGCCGGCTTTTTTATGACCGTTTTATTGACCCTGGTATTCCAGCGGGAAATGATATACGATGAATTCTCCATCGCACGGGATATGTTGATGCTGTTTTGCATCATTTTCAGCTTTCCGCTATGGCTGCATTTAACCCATTATTTTCCGATGGAGAGGAGAGAATTACTTCAAAGAAAGTGGCTGCTATACGGTTCCTACATTCTTGCCGCCATCTTCCTGGTTCTCATTATTCTATTTCACGGTGAAATCTATTTTATCACTGCGCTATTAGGATTGGCATTTTATAACATTTTGCTTCCATTGTTTTTCCGCAAAGAAAGATCATTAGAATCCATCAAACTCAGCCGCGTAATCACTCGAACCGGTCTATTAGTATTCGCGATTGTTGTCGTGTTTATTGCGGTTTTGTTCTATTTTAGCGCGACGCCAACTCCGGAAAGCCCTGGTATTGCGTCGGATTTTTTCCAGGGATTTATTGGCATACCGCTGGTTTTAATCCCATTGGCATTTTTGTTTACCATCGGCCATTACCGCTTGTTAGATTTGGATATTCGCGTGCGGCGCAATATTCAATATAATATCGTTTCCTGGATTTGGGGCGTTGCCCTTCTGGCGGTTTTGGTAAAATTGTTATTCATGTTGCCGGAAACAAATTTCAACCTTCCGAATGTTCAGTTCACCGGAAAATTTATCGAGTTCAGCGATCAACCATTGGACCCCACCGAGCGGGTAAAAATGGAAAAAGTTGTAATTATGTTACTGGCGGTTGGTCTAACCTGGTTTGCCTGGCGGTTGCAGGCGCGCGGCCAAAAATTTGTGGATAGCAAATTTGATCGCGGCGCTTATGACTATCGCAGGGCTGCCGGAGAGCTGGCAGAAGTGATGGGTTCTGAATTTACCATGCAAGGATTGGCAAAGGCGATTGTCAAAAAATTGTCAACATTGATGCAGGTAAAGCAGGTCGGAGTGCTGTTTTTCCGCGGCGAAAAAGAGTGCTGCTGTAAAGAGGCGTATGGCGTCGATGAAGACAGTTGGGAGAATTTCAGCACCATCATTAACGAGCGGATTATTAAGCTAATCCAGCGCTACCGTTCCGATTACCGCTTTAGCGCGGAATATTTGCCGAATGATATTCGAGATATATTCTTTGATGAAGGCTTTCGCCACATCATTGCGATTCGTTCCAAAGAAAAATTAGTGGGTGTGCTTCTAATCGGCGAAAAACGCTCCGAATCGCCCTTTCATAAAGATGATTTGGTATTTTTGGCTGCTGTGGCCAAACAGGCTTCCGTGGCTATCGAAAATGCGTTTCTCTACGAAGAACTGGCTGAGCAGGAGCGCTTAAAACATGAGCTGGATATCGCTCGTCGAATTCAACTTGCCTCCCTGCCGCAAACCACGCCGGTGGTGGAAGGGTTGGAAATTGCTGGCATCTCCATTCCCGCCCAGGAGGTTGGCGGTGATTATTTCGATTATTTAAACGGTGTAGCCAACGAGATCACCATCATCGTCGGCGATGTGAGCGGTAAAGGCACGTCTGCCGCGCTCTACATGTCGAAAGTGCAAGGCATTATGCGCTCTTTAAACGATTTCAAACTCTCGCCACGCGATTTATTTATCCGCGCTAACCACTTGTTAGTAAACGACATAGAGAAGCAATCTTTTTTTACCGCACTCGGTGCGAACTTTATCTCTGCCAAACAGCAAATGCGCTTAGCGCGCGCTGGCCATTCACCCTTGTTTTATTATGAGGCGAGAACAAATGTCGTGCATTCAATTACGCCAAAAGGGATGGGTATTGGTTTAACGGGTTCGCCTAAATTCGCCTCGGAGTTGGAAGAACAAAATATGAATTATGATAAAGGTGATATTTTCCTGTTTATTACCGATGGCATTACCGAAGCCCACAATCCTCGTGGTGACGAATTTGGTGATGAAAAAGTATTGGAATTACTGCAAAACACCAACGGCGTTAGCGCCAAACGGATTCGCGACCAGATGATCACCGCGGTGAATCACTTTGCCGGCAACGCCCGCCAGCACGATGATTTGACGGTGGTGGTGGTTAAGGCAGTTTGAATGTAACTACTTGCCGTAACAAAAATACACTTGAAATCAATTTCATAATTTAATTTTAAATTGTATTTGGCATATCTTCGTTTAAATTCTTGATTCTCTAAAAATCAGGAAGCGGTATGATCTCCAAGTTTAATCTTTTAATTGCCATTCTATTTTTTACAATAAATTTATTAGCAAATTCCACTGATAGCGAAAAACGGGTTAACGACGCCTGGAAAAGCTGGGAGGAAAATGATCAGCAAACAGTAGAAGCTCATTTTAAAGCGGCGTTAGAGGCGGATTCCACAAACACCCGCGCCTACCTGGGGCTGATGTTTTTGTACAGCACGCAATACAATGATGAAGCCGCCTGGAATGCCTTCCAAAAACTCATTAAAACCGCAGAAAACCCCTACCCCTATATTTTCGCCGGATGGTCGCTGATTCGCTGGACAAATGATCACGATACCCGGCGGCAGGCTGTGGTGGATTTTTGGAAATCGCTGACTGAAAAATCCGATGACGGCGGTTTGTTAAAAGCGATGGCGCATCAATTTTTGGGCATGTATTACGAACGGCGCAACGATTTGGAAACCTCCCGCCGGCATTTTGCCAGCGTTAATGCGCTGGTCGATTGGACGGTTATCGGGCCGTTCGACAATGTTTCCGCCTCCGGGTTTGATAAACAATTTCCCCCGGAAACGGAATACAAACCGAAAAAAAACTATGAAGGGCAAAATGGTATTCCGGCAAAATGGTTTGCGATCTCCGAGGTGCGCCCGGACCGCTGGATCGACTTTATGCGCTATTTTGCCCATAGCCAGGCGGTTTTCTATGGCAATAATTTTGTGTATTCGCCGAAAAAACAGACCGTGCAAATTCGAGTGGGCACCTCCGGATCGTTAAAGGCGTTTTTAAACGATGAACTAATTTTAGAGCATTTCGACGAAAACAATAATGATCTCGATACCTACATCGCAGAAACCACCTTGCAAAAAGGTTGGAATCGGGTATTGGTGAAAGTCGGTTATTCGGAAATTACGCGCTGCAATTTTATGGTAC
>CAXHHS010000344.1:0-7252 GCA_964015645.1 uncultured bacterium | reverse complement strand
TGTTTTAACGAGCTTGGCAAGCCGGTTTGACAGGCAATTTTTTAAGATTGCCTTACCGTTTTTTTTGCTGGGTTTTAGCGGAATGCTGCAATCAAAAACCGATTTGTATTGCGTGGCCTATTTTTTGAATGAAAAAGACGTCGGGCAATACCAGGTATTTATTAATTTGTTGATTTACGTGCAAGTATTTGCCAGCTTGATTTTACAACCCTTCTTAAAAAATATCTATCGTTTGAATTCGAAAATAACCTTTAAGTTGTCGAAAAAACTATTCGCTGCCGGCGTTGCGATTACCATTCCGGCACTTATTTTTATTTATGGAATTCTATATTGGGTTTATCATTTTGAATTTTCCATGGCGTTTTTCATTTGGGGTGGATTGTTCATTTTGCCAGTATATTTTTACTTACCGGCGGTTTATAGCCTCTACAAATTGAATTGCCAATCAAAAGTTTTGATCGTGAATATCACCGGAAACAGCATCAACCTGGTGCTGAATATTCTATTTATTGTATACTTTGGATTGCTTGGCGCAATTATCGCAACGGCAATTTCACAGTGGGTTATTTTGGTCGGGTATTTGTTCTACGAGAGGAAGGAAGCGCACTCAAAGGCAGTGGGCAGTAGAGGCGGTAAGCAGTAGGCAACTTGGAAATTTACTTTTACCTACTTGCCTATTGCCTACTTCGCCTACTGCCTACTGAACTACTTACGCCCAATGTAGATAAGGTTGGTATCTTTTTCCTGCCTGAGCTTTCCATAAAACGCCCGTAGAAAGGTAAGTTTGGATTTGGGGCGAAAGGTGGTCGATTGGCAAATGATGGTTTGATAGTGGCAGGATTCCATAAACGGCTGAAGCGTCGCTGCTTCCCAGATTCTGATATGCTGCCCGCGGTGAAAAATACAGCCGCATTCCGGACACATCACTTTATTGGGATCTAATGGTTCCTGGTTTGGCGTAGTGATAATAAAAAAGCCGCCCGGTTTTAAAATGCGATATATTTCTTGAATGGTATTCTCTAACTCATCCGGGAGCAAATGTTCGATGACGTCATTCAGAAAGATCATCCCAAATGTGTTATCTTTATAAGGCGTTGGTAGGCCATTTAAAAGTTCGATGCCGTTAAATAGAGGGTTATCCTTAAACCGGCTATTCACAATTTCAATATAATTGGAAGAAAATTCTGCACCCTCGCAGGATATGCCTCTCGCGAGTAGCTTCTCAAGAAGCGCACCGGTGCCACAGCCGTAATCCAGTATTCTTCCTTCAAAAGGAATTTTATGCTGCCGAACAAAATTGATGACGGAGTCGCCCAATACCTGGCTAAAGCTGATGTTCAAATATGCTTTAGATGAGGAGAAATAATCCCACATTCGGGATACTTTTTCTTTTGTCCAGATAATTTCGTGAGGTTCAAACTGTTTTGCCATCATGCACCCTGAATTTACTATAAAGTGGCGTAATATAACATTTTGGCGGTAAATGAAAAATCATATATATTACCGTTATGAAATCGCTATTGGCAAAACTATTTTCTATCTTCAATAAAATCAATCGTTTCTGGACAATACTCGGAATTGTTCTCATTCCCATCATCCTCTTCGAACTCTCCGCACAAGTGTTTCTCCTGATTTATGAAACGAACGCCGAACCGGTTTCCCGCTTTGAGCGATGTTACGAAAATGTTGCCTGGGTGAAAAAATTGCATCAGGAAGAGACTGCGGTGCGTTACCAATGGCATCCTTACATTTACTGGCGAGGACAACCGGTTAAGGGAGAATTTGTAAATATTGACGAACGAGGGTTGCGACAAACCCGGAACAAATCCAATACGGAAATCGATGCACCACGCAAAATCAAAATTTTTATGTTTGGCGGCTCTACAATGTGGGGAACCGGTGCTCGCGATGGCTATACGATTCCCTCCCATTTGGCAACTCTCTTGACAAAAACGAACGGTTTGGCAGTAGAGGTGACCAACTTTGGGCAGGGCGGCTATGTGAGCACCCAGGAGCATATCGCCTTGCTGCGAGAGTTGCAATCCGGCAATATTCCCGACCTGGTGATTTTTTACGACGGGGTAAACGATGTGCTGAGTGCTATTCAAATGCACCGTGCCGGACAGCCGAATAATGAAATAAATCGCTTTCGCGAGTTTAACCTGCTTTATGAATTTCGCAAAGGGGATTTATACCGGGCTGCTGCCTTGCGTTTTATCAATGATTTGGCAACAATGCGAATTTTGCGCGCAATTTACCGGAAGCTTGCTCCTTCAAGATTGCCACAAGATGTTGTCAGCAAATTGAATTCGGAATTGATGAACGATGTATTACAACAATATATATTTAACTTGGAACGGATTAACGCGTTAGGAAAGGAGTTTGGATTTCAGGTATTATTTTACTGGCAACCGATTGTTTTTACAAAAGATACACTCTCGTTGTATGAGAAGGCGGAAGCTCAAAATACTGTGGAAAATTACCATTTCACAGGTTTTTACCTGGAAACATATAAGACCGTTCGTAATTCTTCGCAATTAGCAAACATGGCAAATTTCCATAATATTAGCGATATTTTTGACCGGCATAGCGAAACCATATTTATCGATTTTTGCCATGTTGTAGAAGACGGAAATAAAATTATTGCAGAAAGAATGGCTGAAGAAGTGTCATCAGTATTGAAAATTAAATATTGAACATCGAGGGCTTGGTTATCAGAAATCAGGAAAAGCGAGCGGCAATAATCATTTTTGTTCTCCTCTGTGGATTGTATATCACTATTTCTATTAATCACTTGGGCGTTGTTCCACTGGTTAGCGAAGACGAACCCTGGATTTCCGCCGCCTCTTACAAACTGGCGATGGAGGGTGTTTATGGCTCGGATATGTTTAACGGCTACTACAAAATGGAGCAACACACCTTTCAAATGCCGGTATACTCCTTCTTGTTAGCCGGAGTGTTTAAGCTCTTCGGGGTCGGGGTGCTCCCGATGCGGCTATTGCCGGTAATTTGCGGTCTGGGCGTGTTGATATTGGTTTTTGGGATTGGGCGGCAAATCGGTGGGTACACTGTTGGCTTAATTGCCGCTACCCTATTGATTTTTTTGCGCTTAGCATCCGGTGAGTTTCAAACCGGTGTGCCATTGTTAGCTATTGCGCGCATCAATCGCCCGGATATTGCAGTACCATTGTTGGGATTGCTGGCATTTGGTTTGTTCAACAAAGCGGAAATACAAGAGAAACGCGGGCTTTATTGGGGAATCGGAATCGTTATCGGGTTGTGCGGTCTTACACATCTTTACGGTCTTTTCTGGCTGCCGGCGATCTTTGTAATTCTTTTTCTTCGTAATGGTTTTGATGTATTTAAAAGGGGGCAGCTATATCTTATCATCAGCGGTGTCGTTTTAGCCTGGCTGCCCTGGATTATCTATGTTCTCTGGCACTGGTCGGATTACCTGGGACAAATGCAATTTGTTGCCGAACGATTCGCCGTTTTTGATATTCGGTTTTACCTGGGAAATTTTCTACGTGAGATCGACCGCTATCGCCACATCGATATGTTTGATCCCGGCGGAAATTTGCAACTGCTACGCCCGGGAATGTGGATAGCGATTTTGGGCACACCGGGCGCATTATGGCTTATTTTTAAACGACACTTTAATTCAAAGTCATATCAACAACCTATTGTAGCCACAGCAATTATTTTGCTAATTCAACTCTTTTTATTTGCAGTTTTAATCAAGGTCAAATTTTATAATTACATGATCGCAACGTGGCCGCTGGTGATTTTACTGTTGGCCTGGTTTGGAGTGCAATTATGGAATTTTAAAAATAATGTGGTACGCGGGCTTTTAATTGTTTTATTGGCATCGGTTATTGTAGAAGGCGGAATGCGAATGGCTAACCGTTACAATATCGCCTTGCAAACAACGCCTTTCGAGCAGTTTTCGCAGGCGCTTGTGGCGCATATTCCGCCGGGATCAACAGTATTAGGATTGCATCGCTATTGGTTAGGATTGCACCAAAGCGACTATCGTTCCTGGCTGCTGCCGATTTTGTTAGCGGATTCGGAGTATCACCCTAACGCGCTTTCATTTGAAAGCGCGTTAAACTACATTCGCCCCGAAATCATTTTAATGGATCAACCGATGCAAGATTATTTCGAAGCATTAAGTGATGCTCATCATCCCAAACACCAATGGTTTTTAGAATACCAGCAGTTTTTGCAAAAACACGATGCTGCGCTTATTGCCACTTTAGAAGATCAAAATTACGGAGCTATAAAAGTTTATAAATTGGATTAAATGTAATATTTATCCTTTTTCCTTTCACCTTTCACCTTTATCCTTGCCAATGATGAAACGACATAAGATTATTTTATACAATCCCAAAGCGGTTTTCTATACCATGCCGCTGGCGTTGCTGGCAATCGGCTCCTATCTCGATCCGTGCAAGTACGAGGTGATAATTATTGATGGCCGCCTGGAGAAGGATTCGCTAAAGGCAGTGCTTTCACAAATTGATGATGCGTTATGCCTGGGTGTAACGGCGTTGACCGGCAATCCCATTCGCGATGCGCTGCGAATTTCCCGCGCAGCCAAAGCCAAACGACCGGATTTGCCGGTTGTTTGGGGCGGATGGCATGCCTCGCTTTTTCCTACCAAAACATTACTGGATGAGCCTGCTATCGATATAACTGTGCAGGGGCAGGGAGAAGTGACATTTGGTGAATTGGTGGAGCAATTGGCAAATGGCAGTGATTTGCAAGGCGTTGCCGGCCTTTCCTTTCGTAGTAAAGATGGCCAGGTCCGCCAAAACCCCCCGCGACCGCTGGTGGATATGAACATGCTTCCGCCGGTGAACTACAATTTAATTTCCGTAGAACGATATTTTAAGCTAAAAGGCCGTCGCCAATTTGATTACATTTCTTCCGCCGGTTGTTATTTCCGCTGCGCTTTTTGCGCCGATCCGTTTGTTTACAATCGCAAATGGACGGCATTGGAACCGCAACGGATGGGAGAAGCGTTAGCGGCATATCACAAACAGTATCAATTCTCCGATATTGATTTTCAGGATGAAACTTTCTTCACCTACCGGCAGCGCGTTATCGGCATTGCGGAAGAATTTTTGCAGCGCAATTTGAAAACAACCTGGGCGGGGACAATGCGCGCAGACCAGGGCAGCCGCATGACAAAGGCGGATTTCGAGGTTTGCGTGCGCTCCGGTTTGCGGCGAGTGCTCATTGGTGTGGAATCCGGCTCCCAGGAAATGATGGATTGGATGCAGAAAGACATCAAGCTGGAGCAAGTTCTACTTTGCGCCGAACGCTGTTTGCAGCACAACATTGCAGTTATTTTTCCTTTTATCGTCGGTTTTCCCGGTGAAAGCGATGAGAGCGTGCAAGCCAGTTTAAATTTGATCAAAAAATTACGTTCCATGCACCCGGAGTTTGACACTCCAATCTTTTACTTCAAACCTTACCCGGGGTCAAAAATTACGCAAGATGCAGTAAGCAACGGTTACAAACTGCCGGAAAGTATCGAGGATTGGGCGGATTTTGATTACATCGGTGCATCCGGTCCCTGGGTTAGTGAGGCAAAATATACTCTGGTTGAGCGGTTTAAGTTTTACAACCGGATTGCCTGGGGCCGCAAACATTGGTTGTACGAGCCATTGCGGCAAATCGCCCGCTGGCGCTGCAAAAATGATTTTTATAAACTACCCCTTGAGAAGGCGATAATCGAACAGCTAAAACCATTGCCAAAATTGTCTTAAGTGCTTTAAATTCTCCAACGGATATTTAAACCCAAGGGATAAAACTATTCTCATGCTTGAAAATATATGAAATCCAATTCAATAATCGGCAATCCGAAATCCGAAACCCGAAATCCCAAACCCTGGATCGTTCGCAGTTACAAAGAAGGCGACGAAAAACAAGCGTATCCCCTTTTCAATAAAATTTTTAATAAATCGATCAGCGAAGCGCATTACTGCTGGAAAGTGATTGATACGCCCTGGCCGGTGGGGACAGCGACCACCTGGTTTGCCGATGCCGATGGCTTGATTGTCGGTCAATACGCCAGCACTGCCATGCGAATTTGGCTGCAAGGCAAAACAGTGCCCATTGTCCACGTTTGTGATGTGATGACCCATCCCGATTTTCGCCGCCAGGGAATTCTCTCCGCCGTGGGAGAAATGGCTCATAAAACCTGGCAGGAAAAGGGTGTTGTATTGGTAACCGGTTTTCCTCACAAGGGATGGGGGAGCCGCTCGAAATATTTAAACTGGCAAACCATGTATCACTCCGGGTGGATGTGGCAACCGCTGCGACCAGGACAATTGTTGAAAGAGCGGACTAAATTACCTGGTTTTTTGATAAAACTCGCTGATGGTTTTGGCCGATTATATCTCCAATTTCGCCAAAGATTATTTGATACGCCGCTTAATAATATTTCCATAAACTCAATCGAAAAACCGGGCGAAGATTTTGACCGGCTTTGGGAACGCCTTAAACACGAATACGAAACACTGGTTGTACGCGACTGTGCCTGGATTCAATATCGTTATTTCGATGCGCCGGAAGGCAACTACGATGTGCTGCTGGCAACACGAGATAATGAACCTGTGGGATATTTGGCTTATCATCTTCGCCAATTGAATAACGCAACAGTCGCCTACATCGCGGATTTGTTTACCGCGCCGGATGATACTGAGGCGCGAAATGCGCTCATCCAATCAGCAAAAAAAAAAACCTACGAGTTTGGCGCAAAAGCGATTCTGGCTGTTGTGCCGCCAATTTCATCTTTACAGAAAATATTTTCCCGAAACGGGTTCTTTTCCCGTTACGGAAAATTTGATGTGTCCATCGTACCGCTGGCGGAGGATTTACCGATCGATGCATTCCGCGATCCCAATCGGTGGTTCTCCATGGGCGGCGACTTCGACATAATTTAACGAAATCGCGCCGTTTGCGATTTCGTTAAATTAGGAATGCCTGGCGGCATTGGCTGCGCTTTCGCTGCTATGCAGCTCAAGGCAGATTTGCTTATGTTGGCGGGTTTTTCAACTGTTTCGCAGCGAAAAAATATAAAACTCGTTACGAGGTTCCGCCTTGTAACGCAATATGGAAGCTCCGCTTCCTGTAAAAAAAGTGATGCTTAGACAAGCGCTAAAACGATTTATTTATTCAACTTTCGAATCGATCTGGTCTTTTGGCTTTCGAATTGCCGGTGGTAGAAACCCTGTCTCTTATA
>CAXHHS010000343.1:0-7255 GCA_964015645.1 uncultured bacterium | reverse complement strand
GCATAAAGCGCTGGTCAAGGAAAGGGCGTTGTAATGATGAAAATTCCCATTACCAAAACCGTGCTGGATGAAAAAGAATTCACCGCCGTTCAGGAACCGTTAAAATCTGGCTGGGTGGTGCAAGGCCCTTTTGTGAAGGAATTTGAGAATAAATTCGCCCAATTCACCGGCGCCGAGCACGCAATTGCCACCACTTCCTGCACCACGGCATTGCATATCGCATTAGCAGCATTGGGAATAGGCCCCGGTGACGAAGTTATCGTGCCCGCTTTTACCTGGATTGCCACGGCCAACGTCGCCAAATATGTCGGTGCAAAAGTGGTTTTCTGTGACATTGACTTAAATACATTTAACATCGATGTAAGGGAAGCGTCGAAAAAAATAACCACTAAAACCAAAGCGATTGTCCCCGTTCACCTGTTTGGCCTGGCGGCGGATATGGATGGTATTATGGCCTTAGCTCAAAAACATAATTTGTTTGTTATTGAAGATGCCGCTTGTGGATTTGGCGCTTATTATAAAAATTCTCATGTCGGACACATTGGTGATTTCGGCTGCTTTAGCTTTCATCCTCGTAAAGCGATTACCACCGGTGAAGGAGGAATGATTCTCACGAATAATGCTGAACGAGCGGCTTTATGCCGTTCGCTACGAGATCACGGCGCTAGTAAATCCGACCTCGCTCGCCATACCGGTAAAAAAGCATTTCTGTTATCGGAATTTAATCATCTTGGCTATAATTACCGGATGACCGATATTCAAGGCGCTATCGGGGTTCAACAGATGGCTAAGGCAGCCTGGATTCAAGAACAACGCACAAAACGCGCCCAACGATATGATCAACTTTTAAAAGATGTCGAGTGGCTGGTTACCCCAACAGTTCCGGAAAATTTTATGCATGGCTATCAATCCTATGTGTGTTTGTTCCAACCGGAGGAAATCACCTCGGATAATTATCGCCAACTCCATGAACTGAGAAACGAATTAATGAAAAGATTGGAAAAAGTTGGGGTATCCACTCGCCAGGGCACTCATGCTGTTACAGCCCTGGGGTATTATCGGCAAAAATACGGAGTCAAAAACAAAGATTATCCCAAGGCCCTGTTTGCTGATCACCTTTCTCTTTCGCTACCGCTGTATGCCCAAATGAAGGATGAAGAACAGAATTATGTGATTCATCATTTACATAATATTTATCAGAATATTCAATGTGATTAGTCTAATTGACGGTTATATAAACAACCCTAAAGGTTCTTTACGAGGAATTAAAATGTCTGCATTAAAAAAATTAGGTATAAATTCTTCAAAAATTAAGGCGAACGAGAATGAAAATCTCTCAGAGGCTCAAAAGCAGACTCAAGAAAGCTTTGGGTTTAAGTGGCATAAAAGAGATACTTATAATTCTGATGCAGTAAAATCAAAAGCAAAAAGCTGGCTTTTGGAACGTTATTGTGATAATCAACCCGAGAAATTGAATGAATGGCTTGGAGATGAAGAAAAAATTGTACTTGATGCTGGCTGCGGAGCTGGTTTTTCCGCAGAACTTCTTTTCGGAGAATATTTAAAGAATAATCACTATTTAGGAGTCGATATATCGGATTCAGTCTATACCGCTGCAAAACGTTTTCAAGAGATAGGTTATCCGGGAGATTTTCTTCAAAGAGATTTAACAGATCTACCGATTCCAAATGAAAGTGTAGATATTATATTTAGCGAAGGCGTTCTACATCATACTGACAGCACTGAAAATTCGATACAATATTTAGCGACTAAATTAAAAACCGGTGGTAGATTTCTGTTTTATGTATATGCTAAAAAAGCCGTTATTCGTGAATTTACCGATGATTACATTCGAGAACGATTAAAAAATCTATCAAATGAAGAAGCCTGGCAAATGTTAAAGCCGATTACTCAATTAGGTATTACATTAGGAAATTTAAACATTGAAATAGATGTACCGGAGGATATCTCACTCCTGGGAATTCCTAAAGGCAAACACAATTTGCAGCGATTCTTTTATTGGTATATCTGTAAAATGTTTTATCGCCCTGAGTTTAGTTTGGAAGAAATGAACCATATAAATTTCGATTGGTTTAGACCCTTAAACTGCCATCGTCATACCAAAGAAGAAATAATGAAATTTTGTCATAATGCCAATTTAGAGATTGAACATCTGAATGTTCAAGAATCAGGAATTACAGTTGTTGCCAGAAAAGCCAACCCAAATATCTCTCAATAAAAATTAAAAACATTTTAAAACATTATTAATGCAATTGGTGAAATTGAATGTGCGGAATCACAGGAATATTTAACATTGACGGCAAGCCGGTTTCGATCAATGTTCTTAAGAAAATGACCGACATTGTAAAACATCGCGGACCGGATGGAGAAGGCTTTTGGACCGACTCTTTCGTTGGCTTTGGCCATCGTCGATTATCGATTATCGATTTATCTCCCCTGGGACATCAACCAATGCAAGATGAAAGTGGTGCGCTAACCATTACCTACAACGGCGAAGTCTACAATTACCAAAATTTACGAATCGAATTAGAAGCAAAAGGGCATACGTTTCGCTCGCAGACCGATACGGAAGTCGTGTTAAAAGCCTATAAAACCTGGGGAGAAAATTGTGTCCATAAATTAAATGGCATGTTTGCTTTCGCTATTTGGGATAAAACTACCAATCGACTTTTCCTGGCTCGAGATCGTTATGGTGTAAAACCGCTTTACTACTATTTCAAGAATGGAACCTTTTTGTTCGGTTCCGAAATAAAATCGATTTTGCAACACCCGGAGGTTTCGGTACAGGTTTCCATTCCTGCTTTAAACGAATATTTCTCGTTTCAAAATATTTTTTCCGATTTGACGCTATTTGAAGGTATTCGCTTGCTGCCTGCGGCTTCCACCTTAACCTTAAAATTGGGAGATGTCAATTCGCTGCGGAGAAAGCGATATTGGGATTATCACTTTGAAGATGACAACACCCTGGAAGAACGGGAATACCTGGAAGAATTGGTGCGTTTATTTGAACAGGCGGTTAACCGGCAATTAGTGAGCGATGTGGAAATCGGTTCTTATCTAAGTGGGGGAATGGACTCCGGTTCGGTAACCTGTATTGCCGCTAAAAATTTTAAACATATCAAAACCTTTACTTGCGGGTTCGATCTTTCCTCAGCTTCCGGTATGGAGCTTGGATTTGATGAACGGGGTAAAGCGGAATATTTATCTAATCTTTACAAAACCGAACATTACGAAGTAATTCTGAAAGCCGGGGACATGGAACGAGTTATGCCGGAACTGATCTGGCACTTGGAAGATTTACGGGTAGGGCAGTGTTATCCCAATTATTACGTATCCCGTCTGGCAAGTAAATTTGTTAAGGTTGCCCTTTCCGGTGCGGGAGGCGACGAGTTGTTTGGCGGTTATCCCTGGCGATATTACCGGGCGGTTGTTAATACCAACTCCGATCATTATTTGGATAAATATTATCGTTATTGGCAGCGCTTAATCCCTGATAGTTTAAAGCCGCGTTTCTTTCAATCGGATATTTATGAGGAAGTGTTGTCACACCCCGTTAAAAATGTTTTTAAATCCGTGATAAACGGAAAAAGATTTGAGATTCACTCGCCGGAAGAATATGTAAATCGCTCCCTCTATTTTGAGATCAAAACGTTTCTCCACGGTCTACTGGAGGTGGAAGATAAACTTAGCATGGCCCACAGTTTGGAAACCCGGGTACCGTTTTTAGATAACGATTTGGTAGACTTTGCGATGAAAGTACCGGTAAAATATAAATTAAAAAACTTAACGGAAATTGTACGCTTAAACGAAAACGAACCCGGGCACAAAACCCGGAAGTATTATGAAAAAACCAATGATGGAAAGATTCTTCTAAGAAACGCTTTATCCCGGTATGTGCCGGAAATATACGCCAATGGTATCAAACAAGGGTTTTCGGCCCCGGATGCCAGCTGGTTTAAGGGCGAAAGTATCGATTACATTAAAGATTTGCTGTTTGATAAACGCGCTCGAATTTACGATTATATTCAACCGGAAACTGCCCGAACGTTACTGGATGAACATTTTTCCGGCCAAAAAAACCGCCGGCTGCTGATCTGGTCTTTTTTGTGTTTTGAGTGGTGGAATCGCGTTTTTGATCCGCGTTAACCAATTACCCGGAAAAAGCCAACCTAATTTAACACCAACCTTATTACCCGGGAATTAGTAAAATATGAATCTTGTATTCTTTGGAGCAAGCGAGTTAGGTTATCAATGCTGCCGCTTAATTTTTGAAAAACAACTTGCTAACATTGTCGGAATTTTTACTATTCCCCGGGAATTCAATATTTCTTACTCCGATAAACCGGTTCGAAATGTTTTATTTAAAGATTTTCACGCCTTAGGGGAAAAATATAAAACACCGGTAATCGAGATAACGGGAAAGATGCGAACCTATCAAAAACAATTGGAAACGCTAAAGCCGGACTTTATGTTAGCAATTGGATGGTATTATATGATTCCCAAAACACTGAGGGAAATAGCCCCGCTTGGATGTGCAGGAATTCATGCCTCACTTTTACCGAAGTATCGTGGTGGAGCACCACTGGTTTGGGCTATTATCAATGGAGAAACCGAAAGCGGTGTTAGTTTTTTCTATTTTGAATCGGGGGTAGACACCGGAGATATTATTGCGCAGAAAAAATTTCCCATTGCGCCGGAAGAAACCATTAAAGAAATCCTTGGCAAAGCGACTGAGGCATCTTTGAATGTTATCGAAGAGTACATCCCTAAAATTGCCCGCGGAGCAGCACCGCGAATTCCACAGAACCACGAAGAAGCGACTTCTTTCCCCCAAAGAAGCCCGGAAGACGGTGAAATTGATTGGTCCTGGGAGCCTCAAAAAATTCGCAACTTTATCCGGGCGCAAACCAAACCGTATCCCGGTGCTTTTACGATTATTAAAGGGAAAAAAGTAACCATCTGGAATGCCGATATTATCGAAGTATGATTGCATTTACATCTGACATTGATTGGGCACCGGAGCAGGTAATCCGGGATACGATTCGATTATTTGAAGAATTCGAGGTACGCTGCACTTTTTTTGCAACGCATTCATCAACTGAAATTCATAATTGTAATAAAGAATTTTTTGAAGTCGCAATACACCCGAATTTCAATCCATTGATCGAAGGCAAGGGTGGTGATGCGGATAGAGTTTTGGATGAAATATTATCCATTTACCCGGATGCAAAAGGGGTTCGATCGCATTCCATGACCCAAAGTACGAACCTGCTTGCAAAGTTTGCCGATAGAAATCTGCTCTATGATGCGAACCATTTTCTACCCTATTATAACAGTGTGCAACCCTTTCGCTTATGGAATGGCATGATTCGCATCCCTTATAATTGGGAAGACGATATTCATTGTATGTATGGTTTTTCTTTTGAAGATTCAAAAATTGATATTGTAGATGGTTATTTAAACGTCTTAGATTTTCACCCTATCCACATTTTTCTCAACACCGAATCGCTTGAGAGATATAACGCAGCCAAAAAATATTATCAGGAACCCCACAAATTACTCGAATATCGCAATACTAAAAAAAAAGGCGCTCGTGATTTGCTGATCGATTTGTTAGAATGCGTTCAAGCTAATGAAATTGAAACCAAAACTTTAACAGAGATTTCAGAAGAGTTCATCCGAAAGGAGCAATTTAATGAAAATAGGTGGCCATTTATTGGAACAGGTTTTGGGAGTCAAAACAAACCATGAGATTCTGGGTGAAAATATGGGGCTTGTAGGCACGCTGGGCCAGCCCAATATGGTGACTTTTGTAGATGATCCAAAATTTCTAAGCGAAGTTGAAGAAAATAAAAATATATCGGCGATTTTTATTACCAAAGAATTAGCGTCTAAGTTAACCTCTCCCACGATCAAAAAGATAATTTGTGATGATCCACGCTTCCATTTTTATACGTTGTTAAATCACCTGGCAAAAACTTCTTATCAAAAGAAAGAAGTCTTCATTCATCCGACTGCTAAAATTCATCCCCAGGCATACATCTCCGATCATAATGTTGAGATCGGCGAAAATGTGATTGTCGAACCCAATGCTACGATCCTTGCAGATGTGAAAATCGGGGATTATTGTATCATCAGAGTTGGTGCTATAGTAGGCTCCGAAGGATTTGAACACAAAAAAACAACCAGGGGAGTTGTATCAGTTTATCATGATGGTAAGGTCATGCTCGATAACCATGTTGAAATTGGAGCAAGTAGTTGTGTAGATAAAGGATTTTCCTTTCGCGATACAACATTTGGTGAATATACCAAACTGGATAATATGGTACATGTTGCGCACGGGGTGCAAATTGGTAAGCGGTGCTTGCTTGCTGCGAATGCCATGATTGCTGGCAGCGTAACGATTGGCGATGATGTTTGGATTGGGCCGAGCGCAGCTATTTCCAATCAAATAACGATCGGCGATAATGCTGCGATTACAATCGGAGCAGTTGTTACCAGAAATGTAGAATCCAGTCAACGGGTTACCGGTAATTTCGCTATTGAACATAGAAAATTTTTAAATTTTCTCAAGTCCATTCGCTAATTTAAGGAAATATAACATGATAGAAAATATTAAAGCAGGCGATAAAGTATCGATTACAAAGTCTTTTAGCGAAGATGATGTGATGCAGTTTGCCAAGCTGTCTTCGGATGATAACCCAATTCATGTTGACGCTGAATATGCGAAATCATCAGTTTTCAGACAGCGAATTGTTCACGGAATGCTTGTCGCAAGCCTTTTCTCCGCTATTTTGGGGACGAAACTGCCGGGGATTGGGGCTGTTTATCTCGGGCAATCATTAAGTTTTAAAAAACCAATAGTCCTGGACGAAGAAGTAACGGCTGTGGTTGAAGTGATGCATATCCGCGAGGACAAACCGATCATTACTTTGAAAACGGAATGTTTTAATAGTAACGGAGAAATCGCCATCGAAGGAGAGGCGATAGTGAAAGTTTAATTGAACCATGAAAATATTTATTGGCCTTGTAGAAATTGCAGGATACTATTCAAAATTAAGAGAAGGATTTAGACAAATACAAATTGAATGTACATTTGTTGAGCGCGCTTATAATCCTTTTAATTTTAATTCTGAAAAAAATTTTTTTTCTAATGCGTTTCAATATATAGAGAAAAAGCCTGTCTCTTATACACATCTGACGCTGCCGACGACCTTCTTGGTGTAGATCTCGG
>CAXHHS010000342.1:0-7258 GCA_964015645.1 uncultured bacterium | reverse complement strand
GCGCAGCTGAGCAGACGCGCAAAAAGCCGCAGGCTTTTTGCAGCATAACCATTAAACCCATTAAAAAGAACGATGGAAGAATTGAATATGGTTAAGCCGGCAGTATAATAACAATTTCCTTCAATCTTCAGTCAGAAAGATATGAACTGAATTATGCTAATGTGATCTGTTGCTGGATGATAATGTTTTATAAATTCTAAAACTCTCCGGAAAGCGACACCGAAAAATTTCGAATCTCTCCAATATTTTGCTCAAACACAGTATGGTTGTGGTTGGCAGCGTTATTGACTTGAAACTGCAACATAAATTGCTTCCAATAAAAGCGTGTGCGCAAGTTGATAACCTTTTGCGCCACCCGTTCCTCGGTCGGGAAATAGGAAACGCGGTCGTAACGAGAAATGAAACGATATTCCCCTTCAACTACCACCGGGCCAAAGGAAATGGTGGGCGAAATAAATCCGCTGAACCTGGGGCGATAAGGCAGCGATTCGCCTTCCGCCAAATTACAGGCTGCATCGGCTGCCTGGCTTTCGGAATCCAGCCAGGTGCCATTCATTAACAGGTTAAAATGGCCGTTAAACAGTTGCAAGTTCGCTTGCGATTCCACACCGCGAATAATCGCCTGGGGGCAATTGCGAAATTGCAAAATAAGATTCAGATCGCTGACCTGGGTTAATTCGATCAGGTTTTCGTAATCGCTGATGAAGCCGGCGACTTCGAGAGAAAGATTATCGCCGACTCCCTGGCGGATGCCTATATCAAACAGCGTCGCTTTTTCCGATTGCAAATCGGGGTTTTGGATGAGGGAGGCAGCATCCTGCAAATCGGTTTCCGTAAACCGTTCGGCAATAGAAGGCGTTCGGAAACCGCGCCCAATGGAGGAGTGCAAAATCGTTTTTCCGAACGG
Source organism: uncultured bacterium (assembly GCA_964015645.1). GTDB lineage: Bacteria > Calditrichota > Calditrichia > RBG-13-44-9 > J075 > CAXHHS01. The sequence continues at coordinate 6,351 of CAXHHS010000342.1, read as the reverse complement.
CTGGTAGCTGACGCCAAACTTGGGGCTGAGTTGCGTTTCGGTCGTATCGCCGACCAGAGTGTATCCATTGTAGCGAAGGCCGGCGCTAACTTGCAGCCTGCTGGTCAGTTTCCAATTATCCTGGATGTAAGGTGAGTAAGAGTTTGCAGAATGTTTACCAAAAAAACCGGATTCGGCAACATCGTGGCGGTAATCGAAACCAATCGTAACGGTATGCGCCCGTGAAGGTTTCCAGGTACTGCGCAGCTCGCCATAAATGCCAAGCGCCGGCTCGAACCCGCGCGTTAAGCTTAACGGCAATCCCAACAATTGCGAATTGATCGAAAATCGCGCAGTGGTGATAAATTTGGTAGAAAATGGTTTTTTATAAACGGCGGAGGTCAGCCAGCCGTCTACTTGCGCGCGATCGTTAAATTCAGTAGTAAGTGCGCGATTTTGGCCTTCCCATAAAAAGAATAGCCCGCGATCCTCTTTGTTGTAGGCTAAAAAAAGCGAAAGCTCAGAGCCATCATTAAAATTGATTACCGGGCGCAGCGTAAAATACCAGCGGCTGAGGTCGGAATTTTCCCGGTAGCCTTTATCAAAATAACGCGATACCGAGGCACGCAATCCCAGCGGGCCAAACGATTGGCTGTAACTAAAATCCGTGCGATAAAAATACAACGTGCTATCGGTCCATTTCCATTGGTCTACGGAAGGATCATCATACATTCCGGCGCTGGTGCGAAAAGAAAATCGCGGTTTAATGGTCGGTTTGCGGCTGATCAGATTTACCACCGCGCTAATCCCACCGGAGCCATACAGCACGGAAGCTGCGCCTTTTAGCACCTCGGCACGGTCTAAATCCGTTACCGGTAAAAAGTCCCAATTGGCGCGGCCAAAATCGCTGGTTAGCATTGGCACGTCATCGATCAACATTAGTACACGACTGCCGACAACGCCCATAAAACTATATCCTGTTCCACCCCGGATGCTTAGATTTTCACCAATCAAATCGACGGCTGACACTTGTCGCAAGGCTCTATCGGTTCGCAAATAATTCCGCTGCCGAATATCGCGCGATGATAGCACATTAACGCTATTAACCGCATTGTTTAAATCCTCTGCCTGCCGCGACCCGGTGATAATGACCTGGTCGAACAAAACAGCAGAGGAATTTAGGGAAAAGTCGACAGTATAGATGGAATCTTCTTCGACGCGAATTGCCAATCGTTGAACGGAATAACCGACGTAAGAAATCACCATCTCATAGCTGCCAGGCGGCACAGCGGCGATAACGTATCGCCCGCCATCGTCTGCGCTGGCACCTAACAATGTGTTTTCCAAAACCACGTTTGCGCCTGGTAATGGATGGCGGTTAGTTGCATCAATTATCCTGCCGGTAATACTGGCATGATCTTTTGCCGGCGCAACGGCAACCCAAAGCGATAAAACAAATGTTGTTAGTAAACAATATTTTCCTATTCTCTTATTCTCCATCTATTCTGTGCTCCATTTGATATTGCGAGTATTTTTAAATCATGGTCGTATGCCATCCGGCAAGGTGTTAAAATCAGCGATGAAATCGATGTTATTTACCGTTCCGTTTTCGGGCATCTCAACGTTTCCCGGTTGGTCTTGCATTGCGGGATCGCGATAAAAACCGATAAGCTTCAATTCTTCCAGCGGCGTACCAACCCCTTTCCAGAACAGCCCGATAAATTGATGCGTGCCATTAAACACTTTTAACTGGTAGGAAAGCGGATTTTGAGAAGCCGAAACCGGCAACGGCAGCCCTCCCAAAAACAACAGGGAAAATAATAAATTATCGAAATTGGGCGGTTGTGTCAGGGAGACCAACAGCAGCGCCTCCGTATCCGGTGGCGGCGTTCCCTGGAAAGTGATATTGCCGTTCATTCGGCCATCGCTGCCGGCAAAATTCCACAAGGCTAACATATCAACTTCTGTGATAACGGGGGTTTCTTCGTTAATGCTAACGGGCAGCAAATTAAACTCTAACGGCGGCGCAAAACCATAAACGCCTAACAGACTGTTAAATGACCAGTTTTCGCCGCGCGGTTTCCACAACAGCACTACAGCGGGATATTCTCCTTTCGGCAGAAAAAGGTCATAAGAAATGGTATCGCCCAGGAAGTCAATCGGTTCGCTAAATACCACGTCGCCGAGGCCGGAGGGAGGGAAATTAAGCAGGGCAGCGACACGAACTTCGCCAACATTATCCGGTCGCAGGTTTGTCGCAAAAAATGTTATTTTCCCGGAAATTTGGGTTTCCAACGGGCCTAATCCCTGGTCGAGATTGCAAGCCCCGGTTAAAAACGCCAACACTAAAGAGATCAAAGACTTTTGAAAAATAGATCGCAAAATATTGCCACCTTTTTTTATTGAACATTCATCATTTGCAAAAGCATTAGTAACGATTCATCTGAAATTTTAGTTCAAAAACTATCGTCAGGAAAAAGGGAAAGATAAATATTAATTTTGTTTTTTTGTGAAGTGGATCAAATGAAGGTTACCTACAAAATGCACGAAAAGGCACAAAAGTTTATAAGCAGTACACCTATTTTCGTGTTCTTTCGCTCCGCAAGGAACCTCTACGGGGTAGGTCAGGGTAAAATGCAATGCTCTGGATAGAGTGTAGTTAACCAATATCTATCATAGAGTAAAACGATCAATACCTCAAAAATTTCGTATCCGGGTTTTCCGAGACCCAATTTTGCCAGCGGGTAAAAGCGGAGGGCAGTTCCGGCAGCGTTCGATCAGCATATTGCCCGCTGATACAGGTTAGCTCGTCGGTGCCATCCAGGTGGTACCAAAGGCTTTCTGTTTCATAATCATATAAAATAAAGGTGAATTTGTAAGTCCACCCACTTGCGCTAATGGTCAGAATTTTTCCGCTAATTTCCCGGCTGTACACGGCAGCCAATTGTACCAGCGGTCAGTAGGCGACGGCAACATGCTGGTCGCCGAATTTTTCATCCACAACTTCGTGGTGATTTAAAACGGAAATGGGGTAAGCGCGTTTATCACCATTGATATTCGCCCCGATAACCAAAAAATTGCCGCTGGAATCGGGGTACCCGGGGTCATTCGGTTCTAAAAATCTCGGCGCTATAATTGGCCGGATTGTATTGGGACCGACGCCGAATTGAAATTCATCGGCCTTAAAACCGTATTTCAAAACGGCATGTGTTACATCCCAAACTTTTCCGGTACGGTCGGTAATGGTAATCGTCGTATCTTCCGATTGCGAGGGATTTTCAACCGTTTCCGGCGGTTTGAATTCCGGCGGCACCGGTGCATTGCTGCAACTTATTCCTACAACGGTAATACAGATGATTAATATTTGCACGTAACGTCTCATAATTTCTCCACTAAATCAAGCCTTCTTGATTTATAAGGCTGCTTTGAAAACCAATTTTTCGCCGTAAGGCAACTTACACTTTGTGACCGTTATTTATAGCAGAATAACTTTTCAGCAGAATGATTCCAGAATTCTATAGATTGTTGCTGTCGCATTATTCCAATTCTCCGGCATTTCCAAAGATTGTTGCTGTCGCATTATTCCAATTCTCCGGCATTTCCAATATTCTTGTTTTTCCGGCGTATTATTTATTTCCAAATCCTGTGGGGTTTAATACCGGTTTTAAAAAGTTAAGAATGATATCCGCTATCGGCTGTGTCGTATTCGGCGAGAGTATATCACCGGCAATAACATGCTGGCTCACATCCCGGGAATCGTTGATGTGAACGATTTTTTTATTTGCCGATCCGATACGGGGAAAAATCGCCTCTGTTTTTGCAGCATCGACAACTTCATCATCCCGCGAAAAAACGAACAGTAAAGGCTGATGTATGCTTTCGAGATCGGCTTCGCGAACCAACCGAACAAGTCCCATCATTGGGAACAGGGCTGCGGTGGGATAACGGGTTTTCCAATATTTTTCCTGCAACTCATTCTTTGCTTCCCAGAAGTGTGTTTTTCCGATAATCATCGGCGTATAAACGGATGCCCAGGGCCAGTTCAATGCCTCGGAGCTGGTGTCTTTGGGGCCAAAATTGGGAGAAATGAGGATTGTTGCGATAATATCATCGGAGCGATCTTGTGTCGCTAACCAGGTTGCCAGTGTGCCGCCGGTGGAAGTTCCGACCACTAAAACGCGCTCACCAATTCGCTGCCCGATTTCCAGCGCTTCAATCGCATCATTTGCCCAATCGCTGACGGTGGCGTCTGCCATTGCTGCATCGCTGCGGCCATGCCCGGTTAAACGGGTATAAAAAAGGTTGGCGTGTAATTCTCTTGCCAAAATATCGCACAGCGGTACAACTTCCTGGCGGGTGGCGGAAAAACCATGCAGGTAAATAATCGATAGTGGAGTCTTTTCTTTTTTCGTCGAATCCGCCCAGGTAATTATTTTTTCCGTATTAGGAATAATATCGGAAAATTGGCTTTCCGATTTTGCCAGGTACTGTTCTAAATCCGGTGGTAGATCAAATGATTTTAAACTAAGGTCGATTGAGGTTCGCGGGCCGAAATAAAAGAGAATAAAGCCAGCCAGTAGAAGTAAAACAATTACTGCAAAAATAATTTTAATCATTTTGATTCCAAATTTAGCCAGGTTTGTAGTTCAGCCTTCAGATTGTATCGACCTTCACGCTAAAATGTGAACTACATACTTTAAATTAACGTGTTCACTCCTGAACAACCCCTGTCCTGCCATCGAACAATGCACCATTTGTTAATCGCGTAATAGCACCGCTAACTCCATAAAAAACAATGGTGGTATGATTATTGAAAACAAAGCGCATGGCGCATAGTGCTTGGCGTAAAAAAACGCTATGCACCACACACTCTGCACTTTGCTAAAAAAGGAGTTTAACATGTTCAAAAATTATATCAAAACCGCTTTTAGAAATTTGTGGAAAAACCGCTTGTTTTCCCTGATTAATGTGCTCGGCCTGGCGTTAGGATTGACAATTACAATCCTCATTTTACTCTATGTTCAGGCCGAACTTTCTTACGACCGCTTTCATGAAAATAGCGACCAAATCTATCGCGTGTTAAGGAAATCAGATGTTAGCGATACCAATTATTTAATCGGCGTAACCTCCGGCCCGTTTGGCCCTGCGCTGGCAGAAGATTTTCCGGAAAGCATTAAAGATTTTGTGCGCGTTATGCCAAATAATGGGTTGGTGAGATATGAGAACCGCACCTTTATCGAGGATAAATTTTTCTTCGCCGACCGTAATTTTTTTGAGGTATTTTCCTATTCTCTGGCAATTGGCGATCCGGCAACAGTGCTCGCCGAACCGAATACGGTGATATTGACCCAGGAGATGGCACAAAAGTACTTCGGTGAGAGCGATCCTATGGGCAAAACATTGCGGGTGGATAACCGGTACGATTTCGTCGTTACCGGCGTAATGGCGGAAGCCCCCGGGCGCTCCCATCTTGATTTCGATTTTTTAGCGTCGATTTATACCTTTCAAAATGCCCAATGGTTTAGCAATTGGTGGAATAACAACATGATGACCTATGCGCTGATCGACAACCCGGCGGAAGCGCAAAAAGTAGAGTCACAATTAACGGCGTTTATGGATAAATATTTCGCGAAGGATTTTGAACGCACCGGCAATAAAGTTGGTTTAATATTGCAGCCGCTTTCGGAGGTATATTTCCAAAAAGAGGTTCGCTACGATTTCGCGCTGCACGGTGATAAAAACGGCGTTTATATTTTCTCGGCTATTGCAGTATTTATTTTACTCATCGCCTGCATCAATTATACGAATTTGACCACCGCACGGGCCAGCCGCCGGGCGCGGGAAATTGGCGTAAGAAAAGTGCTTGGCGCATTCCGTTTGCGGCTCATTTTGCAATTTTTAGCAGAATCATTTTTGATGACATTTACGGCAATCCTGGCTGCCATGGCCGCGGTAGAGCTTCTCTTACCGCTGTTTAATGCCTCCTTTCAACTGGATCTCACTGTAAATTTTGCCCACCCGGTAATGCTGGCATTGTTAGGCGGCTTGCTAATTTTCGTCTCTTTGCTGGCCGGCAGCTATCCGGCGTTTCTGCTCTCTTCATTTAAACCTGTCACCGTACTCAAAAGTCACAAAGCCGGATCGGCCGGTTGGTCTCCCATACTTCGGAAAAGCCTGGTGGCGTTCCAGTTTTCCATATCGATTTTCCTTATTATAGCCACGCTATTAATCAACCAGCAGTTAGACTTTATCCACAACCAAACTCCTGGTTTTGATGATGAACAGGTAATTCTCACCCGCCTGGTGACGCGTGAGCTATTTCAGCGCTGTCTCTTATACACATCTGACGCTGCCGACGAGCTTCTTGGTGTA
>CAXHHS010000341.1:0-7258 GCA_964015645.1 uncultured bacterium | reverse complement strand
CACCAAGAAGCTCGTCGGCAGCGTCAGATGTGTATAAGAGACAGCCCTAACATGGTATGAAGATACTGCGAAGGCAGCCAGGGATTTGTAAGCAGTTCCCAAAAGCTGGCAAGTTGAACCGAACCGTCTAGGGCGACCTGATATCCCACCGGGTGCTGCATCCAGGCATTGGTAGCAATAATAAAAAAGCCGGAAAGCCAGGAACCGATAAAAACCATAAGCGCGGAAAAAAAGTGCATTTTAGGGCCAAGCCGTTTTTCCCCGAAGATAAACAATCCCAGGAAACTCGATTCCAGGAAAAAGGCAAATATGCCTTCCATCGCCAGGGTTTGCCCGATAACGCCACCGGCAAAAGTTGAAAATTTCGCCCAATTGGTGCCGAATTGAAATTCCATCGGAATGCCGGTTACCACTCCCATTATGAAATTGATCGCAAAAATCTTTGTCCAAAATCGGGCGGCAGTGTGAAAGCGATTATCGTTTTTACGCATTCCCAACCACTTCATCACCACAATCAGCAACGCCAGCCCCATTGTTAATTGGGGAAATAGATAGTGATACATGATGGTGAAGGCGAACTGTAACCGGCCCATTAAAAGGGCATCTTCCATTTCGAGGAGTTCCTTTTATGTTATCCAATTGGGTAATCTAAATTGTATTATTACCCAAAAGAATTTCTCCTAACTACAATAAAACATTAGAATATACAACAAATTTTTAAAAGTAAAAAGAGTATGGATGAAATTTGGAAAAGAATGTTCGAGTGTTATGGTGTTAAAGTGTTTTTCGCAGCGAGTAACTTGGGCACTGTAACACTCGAGCACTACAACGGTTAATGAGGATACATTTTTTTAAGAATCATTTTGCAGTTGCAGCCTCTTCTTTTAAGGGACAGGTGGCGCAGGCTTCGCGTTCTTCTTCAATGTTTTCCAACCCGGCGGTGCAGCAGCGGCCATTTTGGCGATAGCGGCTAAAGCGGATGGCAAACGCCATAAATCCGAAAACGGCGAACAGAAAGGTGAATGCGACAATATATGTGGTCATTTTAATTTACCTTATTTTTGTCAATTCGAAACTCGATTTCAAACGTTCACTATTACTGTTTTTTCACTCCCATAATATGATGAAAAAAAGTGACATTCGTTACGGAAAAAATTTTTCTGCGGCAGATGTTCTTAGCTCCCGGAATCCGTTTTCAGTCTTTACCAGCATAAAAACTGCCAGGTTGTATTTTATGGCTAACTCATAACCGGCATCGGGGCCGAGCACATTGATGGCAGTTGCCAGGCCATCGGCCATAGAGCAAGATTCATGGAATACCGTTACGGAAGCCAATGTATGCGTTATGGGTTTTCCGGTACGCGGATCGATGGTGTGAGAGTATCGTACGCCATCTTTTTCAAAATAATTTCGATAATCGCCGGAAGTAGCAACGGCAATGTTTTCCAACACAATGACGTTTTGAATAGCGCCGGAGGAATTCGGTGTTTCAATGCCGATTCGCCAGGGCTGGCCGGAGGCGTTTTTACCTAACGTGCGCACTTCCCCACCAATTTCGACCATAAAATTTTTGGCGCCTTGCGATGCCAAATATTCGGCAATCTTATCCACACCAAATCCTTTGGCGATGGCGGAAAGGTCACAATACATTTCCGGAATCTCTTTTTTTACGGAAGGCGGTGAATGCTGAACGGCAAGATGTTGATAACCACAGCGCTTTTGCGCTTGTTCAATTTCAGAATCAGGAGGAATAATATTATCCTGCTGCCGTGTACCAAATCCCCAAAGGTAAATCAATGGCCCGATGGTAATATCTAATGCGCCACCGGATTGTTCCGCGATATCCAATGACTGTTGCAGCACCATCGCAAAATCAGGTGAAACTGCAAACCAATCGACTCCGCGATAGCGATTAAATTGGGAGATTTCCGAATCTTCAATATAGGTGGACATTTGCCGGTTCACTTCTACCAGCAATGTATTGATTTCCGATTCAAAGGTATTGTAGGGAAGTGCGGGTGTATCTTTCACAACCTTTACCATAAAGGTTGTGCCCATTGTTTGGCCGCGAATCGTTTGTAGAGAATAGGTTTGGTTACCGGAGCATCCAAAGGACAGGTAAGCAGCGGCAATACAAAGGAGGTATAAAAAAAATACCGGTTTAAAGGCGAAACGGAAAAAGCGGCGTCTCTTCAAGCACAAAACCATAGGGGATTTAGTTATTTTTTCTGTAATTGTTTTTTCCAGCGCCATTTTTCATAAAATTCCAGGTGAACGATTTCGCTGTATTCTTCTACTTGCTGCGCCCTATCTTGTAATGCTGCTTTGATAACATCGCCGGCAGATAATAAACCAATGAATTTGCCGTCTCGTTCTACCAATAAATGGCGCAAGCGTCGCCCCAGGAATTGATCGGCTAATTGAAGCGCATCGGCATCATGGGCAATGGAAATTAGCCCGGTAGTCATATAATCGCTGATTTTAGCGGTTTTGGGATCGAAACCTTCCGAGACGGTATTGCGCATCAAGTCGCGCTCGGTCCAAATACCGATGCAGTTTTCACTTTCTTTAATGAGGATCGCGCCAATCCGTTTTTCTATCATTAAAGTTAAGGCGTCCTGAATCGTGGCATCGGGAGAAACGCAAATCATTTCGCTGCCTTTTTCTTCCAAAATACTTTCCGCGGTAATCATATCACCCTCCGGGATTTAGGTTGATGGAAATAGTCGCTGTCCATACCGTCGCTACATCAGGCCGGGCAAGTGGGTCAGCAGACGGGGATTCATCGAATGGGAGAAGTTAATACAATTTGTTCAAGAATTCAAGATGACAAAAAACAGGAAAAAATATCTCTTCCGGTAAACTTAAGAACCTGCTTAATTTTCTTGCCATTCTGTAAAAATTTGACTTTTCCCCACCGCCGGTATATATTATTTTTTTGTTATCATTAGCACCAACAGCATCCATTGGCGTGCAGACAATCAAAAATACCTCAGCATAATATTTGCCATCGCAAAGCGGTTGGCTGAGGTTATTTTTCGTATTTCGAAGTATGTTCGGGGCAAGTTCTTGAAACAGTTCTAATTTCCTCCGGCCATCGCCTGGAGAGGGGACGCTATTATGCTTGTAAAGACGACTACCAGAATCTTTATATGGATTCTTTTCCTGGTTCTTTTTTGGAGTGCCTCCGCCGTACTTCCACAATCTCAGCAAATCTCACAAAATAAACCAACACCCTATTGGCAAGAAGCCGGGCTTCCTTATATCAAAAACTTTACGTACGAAGATTTTAAGACGGAGGGCCAAAATTGGACGATTGTACAAGATCTACGCGGGGTGATGTACTTTGGGGTTAATGATGGGGTGCTGGAGTATGATGGAGTTTCCTGGCATCTTATTCCGATTTCCAATAAATCAGCCGCGCGCTCTTTGGCGATTGATGAAAGTGGTCGAATTTACGTCGGGGCACAAGGCGAATTCGGCTATTTGGCGCCAGATTCGTTGGGGCAAATGCGGTATATCTCCCTGCTGGCAAAAGTAAACCCCGGGCAACGGGAATTTGCCGATGTTTGGAGTACGCTAATTATCGATGAGGATATCTATTTTGTCGCTCCGCAATACCTGTTTCGCTGGCAGCCCGGCAACCCGGGTGCAGCGGATATGCCCGACTCAGGCCAAATACGCTTCTGGCAGCCGGAGACATCATTTCATAAAGCGTTTGTGGTGCAAAATGCCATATATATCTGGCAACGCAAGATCGGGTTGATGACACTAACTGGAGATTCCCTGCAAATGCTGCCCGGCGGAGAGCAGTTTGCCGATGTTAGTATCGAAGCCATGATGCCCTTTCCTAATGATAAATCGAAATTTTCGATTGGTGCAGCAACAGATCAACCACTAATGGTACTGGTTGGAACCCATACTCAGGGTCTATTTTTATATGATGGCGTGACCTTTAAATCGTTTAGCAGCGATCCGGTTACGAATCAGTTTCTGCAAGAAAACCGGCTTTCTCATGGTGTATTATTAGCAGATAGTAGTTATGCCCTGACCACTTTACGCAATGGGATGATTGTCATCAGTCGTCAGGGACGGTTAAGGCAAATTTTAAACAAGGCTGCGGGGATGAGTACTGATATGGCTTTTTTCGCCTATCCTGACCGCCAGGGCGGATTGTGGTTAGGGTTATCCGGTGGCATTTCGCGGGTGGAGACGCCGGCACCATTCACGATTTGCGGTGAAAAACTTGGCCTGAGAAGGAGTACTTTATCTATCGCCAGGCATCAAGACCGGTTCTATGCTGCTACATACTTAAGACTTTTTGTTTTAACATCGCCACCAATAGAAAAGCCTTACTCGTTTTTCAAACCGATAGCGGGCATAAACAACCATAGCTGGTCGCTGCTTGCCGTAGAGCAAACGCTGCTTGCCGCCACTACCGACGGGGTTTACCGGGTTGAAGGAGAACGGGCCATTCAGCTGACGAATTTAACATCATATTGTCTCTATCGCTCCCGGTATCAGCCCAACCGGGTATTTGTGGGGCTGGAAGACGGATTGATGATTTTGCAAAATATTAATGGCACCTGGCAAGCCAGTGACCGGGTAACCGAGGTCGCTGCTCAGGTACGCTACATTGTGGAAACCGAGCCGGGTGTATTATGGTTAGGTACCAGAACGAAAGGATATTTGCAGGTAAATATTTCCGGTGAGAATTTTTTACCCGGGCAACCACCGGAAGCAACCGTGAAACCTTACGGCGCAGAAAAGGGAATTCCCGAAGGCAGGGTAGGTGTTTATTTCGCCAGGGACAGGGCGGTTTTCGCTACTCCCAAAGGCCTGCGACGGTTTGATGTTTCCAGCCAAACCTTTGCACCGGATTCCTCCTTTGGCGCAGCCTTTGCTGATACCTCCTGCTATGTTTCTTTTCTTATGGAAGACCACAAGGGCCGGGTATGGATCGCTAGTAATGATGAAACCGGAATGGCTATCCCTGGGGAAGAAGGACACTATACCTGGCACAACCTCCCTTTCTCACGGTTGGTGAATATACGTGAAATCTTTACCATCTATCCGGATTCTAACGGAGTGACCTGGTTCGGTGCGGGAGGCGGCATTCGGCGCTACGACCCATCAATTGCAAAAAATTACACTGTCGATTTTCCGGCCCTGGTGCGGCGGGTAACAGCGAAAGGGGATTCGGTGATTTACGGGGGGACATCCCCCTTAATCCCCCTTCAAAGGGGGAATTCTGAAACTCTCCGTTTCGAAGTGGAGCCGGGAAGGATGTCATCCACACTAAATTATTCCGCCAACGCTCTCCGTTTCGAATACGCTGCCCCCAGCTTTGACGACCCTACCCAAAACTATTATCAGGTATTTTTGGAGGGTTTTGATAACAGATGGTCGAATTGGGCTTCCGAAACCCAAAAAGACTATACCAATATCCCGGAAGGCAATTACCGTTTCCGGGTGCGCGCTAAGAATATATATGGCCATCCCAGCAGCGAAGGAGTATTCGAATTCACCATTCTACCGCCCTGGTATCGCACCTGGTGGGCATACCTTATTTATGCCGGTTTGGCGGGCATATCTATTTTTGCCTTGGTTCGCTGGCGGGTGCAGCGCTTGCAACAGCGCACCAAAGAATTGGAAACCATCGTCAGCGAACGCACACGGGAAGTACGGCAACAGCGCGATCAGTTAGAAGAACAAGCGGAAAAATTGCAAGAACTGGATAAAATGAAATCGCGCTTCTTCGCCAACATTTCCCACGAATTCCGCACCCCTTTGACGCTCATATTAGGACAGATTGATAGTGTTCTGCCCCTAACATCAAACACCAAAAATAAGAACAAATTGCAAATGGCTTTCCGCAATGCCAAACAACTGCTGCGGCTCATCAACCAGTTATTAGATCTCTCCAAACTGGAAGCCCGAGGTTTAAAATTACAGGCTCAATGCAGTAATATTGTTCCGTTTATAAGGCGTTTAACCTACTCTTTTGAATCCGCTGCGGAACAAAAACACCTCACCTTAGACTTCAAAAGTGATTCGGAAATAATTGAAGTCTATTTCGATGCCGAAAAGATCGAGAAGGTAATGTATAACCTGCTTTCCAACGCCTTTAAGTTCACACCGGAAGGCGGCCGCGTGATTGTAGGTGTCGAATTTCGGATTTCGGAATTAAAAAAGAGTTCCGAAATCCGGAGCGGAGCCTCCCTGTGGGAAAATCAAAAATCCGAAATTGCGGAAATCCGCGTAAGCGATTCCGGCATCGGCATCCCCGCTGGCAAGCTCCTGCACATCTTCGACCGTTTTTACCAGGTAGATAGTTCCAGAGAAGATACGTTACATGCAACGTATCAACAGGGTACGGGCATTGGGCTGGCACTCACCAAAGAATTGCTAGAATTACACAGCGGCGAAATTTCCGTATCCAGCGAAGAAGGAAAAGGCACTACTTTTGTCATTCGCCTGCCGTTGGGGAAAACGCATTTGAAGCCAGATCAAATTTCGGATTTCGGATTTCGGATTTCGGATTTAAAAGAACCGGCGTACGACGAGCGTAATAAATTTGAAATCTCAGCAGCACAAGAATCTCCTGGGGCAAGTTTTATAGATCCGCAATCCGAAATCTCAAATCCGAAATCAAAAAAATCCGAAATCATCCTCGTTGTGGAAGACAACGCCGACGTACGCTCCTACATTTGCGAGCACTTACAAGATAACTACCACGTGTTGCAAGCTGAAAATGGCGAAGAGGGATTAGCGAAAGCACAGGAAACCATTCCCGATTTAATCATTACCGATGTGATGATGCCCAAGATGAACGGCTATGAGTTCAGCAACCATATTCGCGAAGACCAGCGTACCAGCCACATCCCGATTGTGATGCTCACTGCCAAAGCCGCCGAGGAGGATAAAATCGAAGGGCTGGAAACCGGTGTTGACGATTACCTCACCAAACCATTTAGCCCCCAGGAGTTGCGAGTACGGATCAGAAACCTGGTCGAACAGCGCCGCAAATTGCGGGAACGGTTTACCCGGCAAACGGCCTTAAAACCCAGCGAAATCGCCGTAACCTCTAAAGACAAAGAATTCCTGGAACGGGTGCTGGCGGTAGTAGAAGCAAATTTAGGAGACGAGCATTTCGACATCGAATCCCTCGCCAGCGAAGTGGCCATGAGCCGCGCCCAACTCCACCGTAAGCTGAAAGCCCTCACCAACCAGAGCAGCGGGCAATTCATTCTCTCCA
>CAXHHS010000340.1:0-7259 GCA_964015645.1 uncultured bacterium | reverse complement strand
ACACCAAGAAGCTCGTCGGCAGCGTCAGATGTGTATAAGAGACAGGCTTGAGGATATTCAATAGAACGTTGTCTATTCCGCAAACGGGCATAATCTTAACTTTTGCCACAGAACCACAGAGTTCACATCACAGTATTACTGTAACGAAACAATAATTTTTTTTAGCCACCGATCTTCACGGAAAAGTTAAATTTTCATAAAATCCGTGTCTATCCGTGTGAATCTGTGGCTTGAAATTTTAAAGCTTTGTTAAAAAACAAAATGTTGATTAAGCATTTTATACATTATTGCGCCACTCTTTTTCAAAAAAAAACACCCACCTCCCCAGAAAAAACTTGACAAAAAATTTTTCTTACCTTATCTTTGGCGAACTTTTTTGGAAAAAGGAAATGTAGGATGCAGTTTTTATTAAAAAATATCGGTGCTTTTTCAACAACCCCGGTTCGCGAACTGGCAGTTGACGCCGCTGCTATCCGGCTTCCTATTTTCCGCCTCTTCATTCTTTCCCTTATTATTCTCCTTATTAACATTATCATCCTACTCGGGCTGCTTATCGGCTGATCATTTTTCTCGAACGATAAGTAGCAACCTAAAAAGTCGAGAAAAATTCAAGCGAACAATATCAATCTAATAGATAATTGGTTTTAGCCTTATCTAAAATCGAAATTGAATAGAACCATGAATTATAATACGACTAAATCAAAAAGGAGACACACAATGCGAACTGCACAAAGGCCCAAGCCTCCCAGTTCTATAGCATTCCAAAATAATACCGTTACACAAGCTACCACAATTAGCGACACCACTGCTAATAGCAATTTAGTTATTTTTTCCCTCCTTACCATCTCCCTCCTTATCCTTCCCTTACTTCTACTCCCAATTCTTAACATCCTCATAATTATCAAGCTGTTTATTGGGGCTTTACTCATTAGCCAATAAGCAGCGCCTTCGCTAACAAAATCGCTCTTTAACAAGCAATAGCCGTTTCGGCCAGGGTGAATTATAAACAATCCACATTTTGTTCCTCTCCCTGGCGGTGAATTCGAACAGCTACAGGCTATTACTACATAGAATTACGGATCGCAGGTCTAAACAACCATTGAATATGGCTGCGATCAACAGGAGAAAAACAACATGAGAAGTGATATTATCAAAAAAGGCTTTGAACGCGCACCGCACCGCAGCTTGCTAAAGGCGACCGGTGTAAAGGATGAAGATTTCGATAAACCGTTTGTTGGAATTTGCAATTCCTTTATCGAAATTATTCCTGGGCACGTGCACTTGCAGGAATTAGGAAAAATTGTAAAAGATGCCGTGCGAAAAGCCGGCGGCGTACCGTTCGAATTTAATACCATCGGCGTGGATGATGGCATTGCCATGGGGCATTTCGGGATGAAATACTCCCTGCCCAGCCGGGAATTGATTGCTGACTCAGTCGAAACCGTTGTCCTCGCCCACCAATTCGATGGGTTAATCTGCATTCCCAATTGCGATAAAATTGTGCCCGGAATGCTGATGGGCGCCGCCCGTGTAAATATCCCCACCATATTCGTTTCCGGCGGGCCGATGGCAGCCGGGAAGACCAGCGATGGCACAGTAGTCGATTTAGTCTCCGTTTTTGAAGGCGTTGGCCAATACAAAGCCGGTAAAATCGACGAGGCAATGCTAAAGGAATTAGAAGACAACGGCTGCCCCACTTGCGGCTCCTGCTCCGGAATGTTTACCGCCAATTCGATGCATTGTTTGATGGAAGCGTTGGGTCTTGCCCTGCCCGGCAACGGCAGTTACCTGGCAATTTCCCAGGAACGGCGCGATTTGCTGCACAAAGCGGCAGATCGAATTTTAGACCTCATCGAAACAGATCTCAAACCGCGCGATATTATCACCATCGAAGCAATCGACAACGCTTTTGCGCTGGACATGGCCATGGGCGGCTCGACAAATACGGTGCTCCACACCCTGGCAATTGCCCGTGAAGCCGGGGTGGATTATCCCCTGGAACGGTTAAATGAGGTTGCTGCTCGCGTGCCGCATATTTGCAAGGTTTCCCCGGCTTCTAACTGGCACATGGAAGATGTCGATCGCGCCGGCGGCATCAGCGCTATTTTGCGCGAGATCAGCAAAAAGCCCGGCACGCTGCGCCTCGATCGACCAACCGTTACCGGAAAAACATTAGGCGAAAATATTGCCGAAGCAGAAGTCAAAGATCGTGAGGTCATTCACCCGGTTCAGCAACCGCATTCCGAACGCGGCGGTTTGGCGATGCTGTTTGGCAATCTTGCGCCGGATGGCGCAGTGGTAAAAGCCGGCGCGGTGGAGCGGAACATGCTAACATTTCGTGGCCCGGCAATCGTGTTCGAATCGATGGAAGAAGCCTGCGAAGGTATTCTCGGCGGCAGCGTAAAATCCGGTGGTGTCGTTGTTATTCGCTATGAAGGCCCAAAAGGCGGCCCCGGGATGCAGGAGATGTTAGCGCCGACGGCCAATATTATGGGAATGGGATTGGGCTATTCTGTCGCTCTAATCACCGATGGCCGGTTTTCCGGCGGCACTCGCGGCGCCTGCATCGGGCACGTTTCCCCGGAAGCGGCAGAAGGCGGCCCCATTGCCTTCGTCGAAAACGGCGACATCATTTCAATCGATATTCCCAAAAACAAACTCCAATTGGAAATCAGCGAGAAAGAATTTGCCCGGCGAAAAGCAAATTGGACGCCTCCGCCACAACGCGTTACCAGCGGCTGGCTGGCGCGCTATTCTGCGATGGTAACCTCGGCAAACACCGGGGCGGTGCTGAGTTTGAATGGAAAATGAAATCAAGTTTGCAAGTTTGAAAGTTGCAAGTGAGCTAAAGTTGAAAATAAAAAGACAAATCAAATAACGCTATGTGCTTTGCGCTCTGAAAATATCAACGGACAACAATCAACCAACCACAATACAGGAGGAAGACAATGTCTACCGCTTTAGGTACCGAATCTAAAAAAGCCGTAACACAATCTCAAAAAACCAACGAGCCGATGCTGGGGGCGGAAATCTTTATTCGCGCACTGTTGGATGAAGGCGTGGATACCGTTTTCGGTTATCCCGGCGGCGTGGTGCTGAGTATTTACGATAAACTATATCAAATCCCCGAGCTGCGCCATTTGCTGGTGCGCCATGAGCAAGGCGGAACGCACATGGCCGATGGATATGCCCGTGCAACTGGTAAACCCGGCGTTGTGCTGGCAACATCCGGCCCCGGGGCAACCAACACGGTAACGGGTATTGCCACTGCATTTATGGATAGTGTCCCCCTGGTGGTATTTACCGGGCAAGTGGCAACCAGTTTAATGGGAAACGATGCCTTCCAGGAAGCGGATACCATGGGTATCACCCGCCCTATTACCAAACACAGTTTTTTGGTAAAAGATGTAACCGAGCTTGCTGATACGATTCATAAAGCGTTTCATGTCGCGACCACTGGCCGCCCCGGGCCTGTGGTGGTAGATTTGCCAAAAGATATGCTGCTGACCAAAATTCCCTACAAAAAAGCCAGCAGGCTTAAAATGCGCGGCTATAAGCCAATCGACAAAGGAAATCCACGCCAAATCCAAAAAGCAGCAGAGTTGATTCGCAATGCCAAAAAACCGGTTATTTACTCCGGTGGCGGCACGGTAATGGGAGATGCTTCAATTGAATTAACAGCCCTTGCCCACCAGTTGAAAGCCCCGGTAACTACCACTTTGTTGGGGTTGGGTGCTTTTCCGGAAACCGACCCGCTTTCCCTCGGAATGCTGGGTATGCACGGAACCTGGTATGCCAATTCCGCCGTCACAGAGTGTGATTTGCTGATCGCTGTCGGCGCCCGGTTTGATGACCGCGTTACCGGCCGCATCAGTGATTTTTCGGTGAATTCTAAAAAAATTCATATCGATATCGACCCAAGCTGCATCGGTAAAAATGTGGAAGTGGATGTCCCGATTGTCGGCCATGTTAAAGAAGTGCTAAACCAGCTTCTGCAGGAATTGGATCAATCCTGTGATACGGAAGATTGGTTACAAACCATCGACCAATGGAAAACAGACCATCCGCTGCGGTACAAAAAATCCGGCGATGTGTTGAAACCGCAGGAAGTGATTCAAGAAATCTCGGAAGTCACCAAAGGCGAAGCGATTGTGGCAACCGATGTCGGGCAGCACCAAATGTGGACAGCGCAATATTACCAATTTACTCACCCGCGCAGTCATTTGTCGTCCGGCGGATTGGGCACCATGGGATACGGTTTTCCGGCGGCCCTGGGCGCAAAAGTCGGCTGCCCGGATCGCCTGGTGGTTTGCATTACCGGCGACGGCGGTTTCCAAATGACGGCCATTGAGTTGGCGACAGCGGTTTATTATAAGGTTCCGCTCAAAATCGTCATTATCAACAACGGCTACCTGGGAATGGTGCGCCAGTGGCAAGAGTTGTTTTTCGACAGGCGATATTCCCATGTCGAATTGGACAGCAGCAACCCGGACTTCGTGAAAATGGCGGAGAGTTTTGGTGCTGTAGCGTACCGGGCGACAAACCGGGAAGAATTGCAATACGCCCTCAATAAAATGTTAGAAGAAAATGAACTGCCGGTATTGGTGGATGCTTGCGTCGCCCAGGAAGAAAACTGCTACCCGATGGTTCCCGCCGGCGCAGCATTAAACGAAATGATTGAGGAGGATGCTTGATGAGACACACGATTAACCTTTTGGTTGAAAATAAACTCGGCTGCCTATCGCGAATTTCCGGCCTATTTAGCGCTCGCGGTTACGGAATCGACAGCATTTCGGTCGGGAACGCCGAAGAAGAAGGCATGTCGCGAATGACAATCGTTACCCACGGCGATGACAAAATCATCGAGCAAATCACCAAACAGCTCAATAAAGTTGTCGATGTGGTGAAAGTGACCGACTTAACCTCGGAAAGCTTTGTGAATCGCGAGCTGGCCTTGATCAAAGTTTCTGCTTCGCCCAGTGTTCGTTCGGAGATAATGCAAGTGGCCGATGTGTTTCGCGGTAAAATCGTTGACATCAGTCCCCGTACCCTCACGATTGAAGCCACCGGCAACGAAGACAAAATCAACGCTATCATCAGCATGCTCCGGCCCTTCGGGTTAAAAGAAGTTGCCCGCACCGGTCGCATCGCCATTAAGCGCGAGTTCCAGGGGGAAGCGTAATGAAGTTATAAGTTTGCAAGTGATCTAAAGTGCCTAAAGTTTGCAAACAGGCAACATTTCATGAACCGGGGAACCGGAGAAAAGTGAAAGTGTTGCAGCAAAAGGCTTTTTGCGCTATGTACTCTGAAATTAAACAACTAACGACGAACAACTGACAACAAACAATAAATGAAAGAGAGGATTTCCATGAAATTATATTATCAAAAGGATGTAAATAAAGCGGTTTTAGAAGGAAAAACCATCGCGGTGTTAGGTTATGGCAGCCAGGGGCATGCCCACGCGCTCAGTTTAAAAGATAGTGGTTATGATGTGGTCGTCGGGCTTTACGATGGCAGCAAGTCCCGGGAAAAGGCTCAGGCAGATGGGTTGCGAGTTGCCAGTGTCGCGGACGCTGCACAGCAAGCCGATGTCGTGGTTTTCCTCACGCCGGACCAAACCCAAAAAACGCTTTACGAAAATGACGTTCGCCAGCATCTCACCCGGGGAAAATCACTGGTGTTTGCCCATGGATTTAATGTGCATTACGGGCAGGTTGTCCCGCCAAAAGATGTCGATGTTTGGATGGTTGCGCCGAAAGGCCCCGGCCATCTCGTTCGCCGGGTGTTTGAAGGCGGTGGCGGCGTGCCCTGCCTGTTAGCCGTTTACCAGAACGCCACCGGTAACGCCAAAGAGCTTGCCCTGGCTTATGCCGATGGCATCGGCGGCACTCGCGCCGGCGTCATCGAAACCACCTTTACGGAAGAAACCGAAACCGACCTGTTCGGCGAACAGGCAGTGCTTTGCGGCGGCGTATCGGAATTGGTGAAAGCGGGATTCGAGACGTTAGTGGAAGCCGGATACCAGCCGGAAATCGCCTTCTTCGAATGCCTTCATGAACTGAAACTCATTGTAGACCTGTTTTACGAAGGCGGCATCGAGCGAATGTATTATTCCGTTTCGGAAACTGCCGAGTATGGCGGCCTCACCCGCGGCGAAAAAATCATTACGGAAGACACCAAAAATGCCATGCGCAACATGCTGAAAGCGGTTCAAGACGGAACCTTTGCCCACGAATGGATCCTGGAAAACCAGGCCGGGCAGCCGATCCTCAATGCCAAACGCCGCCAGCTCGGCGCTCATCCCATCGAAAAAGTCGGGCGAAAACTGCGGGAGATGATGAGTTGGATCAAGTAAAGTGAGCTAAAGTTAAAAGTGTCTAAAGTGATCTAAAGTTGATACAAAATAACTTTAGATCACTTATAACTTTAGGTCACTTGCAAACTTTTTAACTAAGGAGATAACCCATTGAAAACAATAAAGTTATTCGACACCACGCTGAGGGACGGATCGCAGGGAGAGAAAATTTCTTTTTCTGTGGAAGACAAGCTTAGCATTGCTCGCCGGTTGGATGAATTTGGCATTCACTACATCGAAGGCGGGTGGCCGGGTTCCAATCCCAAAGACGCCGAGTTCTTCGAAAAAGCACGCCATGAAACATTCAAGCACAGCAAGCTGGTTGCTTTCGGAAGCACCCGGCGTGCCGGTGTTGCCGCAGAAAACGACGCGAATCTAAAGATGTTATTGGATGCGGAAACGCCGGCAATTTCCGTTTTCGGAAAAAGCTGGACGCTTCATGCAACCATTGCGCTGGGCGTTTCTTTATCGGAAAATCGCCAAATGATTTACGATTCCGTCTCGTTCCTCAAAAGCGAAGGCCGGGAAGTGATTTACGATGCCGAACATTTTTTCGACGGTTACAAAGAAAATCCCGAATACGCCATCAACACTTTAAAAGCAGCGGTCGATGGCGGCGCCGACGTTATCGTTTTATGCGATACCAACGGCGGCAGCCTTCCGCATCAAATTGTGGAGATCACCAACTACGTCAGAAATAGATTTGATTGCGAAGTTGGCATTCACGCCCACAACGATGGCGAATTGGCGGTTGCAAACACGCTGGCGGCAGTTCAAGCCGGTGCAACGCACGTTCAGGGAACGATTAACGGATTTGGTGAACGTTGCGGTAATGCAAATCTCATTTCTGCGATTGCCAATTTGCAGCTTAAACTCGGCTATTTTTGTGTAGACGAAGAAAAGC
>CAXHHS010000339.1:0-7267 GCA_964015645.1 uncultured bacterium | reverse complement strand
CACCAAGAAGCTCGTCGGCAGCGTCAGATGTGTATAAGAGACAGACCCTGCAGCGCAGTATGAAATACGGCGTAATCTCGCAGCTTTCGTCCAGCATTGGGCACGAAATTCGCAACCCGTTAAGCTCGCTGGCGATTCACACCGAGATCGTCGACAACATGGTCTCGCGCTCGGTTAGCGATGAAGACCGACTGAAGAAGATCAAAAAATCGATTACCATCCTAAACTCGGAAGTCGAACGTTTACAGCGATTGATTGAACAATTTTTTAAATTAGCAAAAGCTCAAGAAATTCACCTTACATTCGAAAATATGAATGAGTTGATGGATGAGATTTACGACCTGGTACAACAGCAAGCGCTGGAGAAAAATGTTCAGATAAAACGGCAATATGCCCAAAGCCTGCCGCTGGTAAAGGTAAGTAAAGATCAACTCAAGCAAGTCATCATCAACCTCATTCTTAATGGCTTCGATGCCATGCCCGATGGCGGGGACATGGCCATTCGCACCGTCAATAAAGAAGGGATTGTTGTTATTTCAATTAAGGATAACGGATGTGGTATCCCCGACCACGTAAAAGATAATATATTTGATTTATATTTTACTACGAAGGACACCGGGGGCGGTATTGGTTTGGCAATTTCGCGCAAGATCATTGAAGCCCATGAAGGAAAATTATATTTTGATTCTAAAGTCGGCGTTGGTACTATTTTTAATATTGAGTTGCCGACGTATCAGCCGTAAATAACGGTAAGAATAATTTGTTTGTCGACATTAATCCTACTTAAAAGTTGGATAATGACCTGTTAATTAGAGACTTAAGCTCTCCTTCATCTATTAGGAGAGGGGCCGGGGCGAGGTCAAAAGAGCACTAATAAGTAGAAGTAAATTTTAGAAAAAAGATGACATCTATAAAAAAGGAAAACGAATGAATAAATATCGCATCCTAATAGTTGATGACGATGAAAACCTGCGAATCGGAGTGGCGACGATTCTTGAGGATGAAGGCTTTGAGGTTCATGAAGCCGGGAATGGTCGAGAAGGCATCGCCAGGCTGGAAAAATCGATGTACGACCTGATCATTACCGATTACAAAATGAATGAAATGGACGGAATGAAGTTTTTACAGCAACTTAAGGGTGATTATCCTTCAATGAAAGTGATTATGGTAACCGGCTTCGGCACCATTGAACACGCTGTGGAAGCGATGAAGTTGGGTGCGGTAAATTACATGACCAAGCCGATTAAACCCAAAAAGTTAATCGATTTAGTAAAAAGCGTTTTGCAAGTTGATAATGGCGCAAACGGCAGCGATACAAAACAACAGGCCAGCTTAAAGAAATATTACCATTTCCATCAATTGGTTGGTCAAAGCAAAGCGATGCAGCAGGTATATAAACGGATCAAAGAAGTTGTTACTGCGGATATTCCGGTGCTTATTATTGGCGAAAGCGGCACCGGCAAGGAAATGATTGCACGAGCAATTCACGATTTATCGCGACGGAAAAATAACCCGTTTATCGCTATAAATACCGGCGCTATTCCTCGTGAATTGATTGCATCGGAATTGTTCGGCCATCTAAAAGGCGCATTTACCGGCGCTATTTCCGATAAAAAAGGGAAATTCGAAGAAGCCTCTAGCGGCACACTGTTTTTAGATGAAATCGGCACAATGGAAACCGCAGTACAAATCAGTTTGCTGCGGGTCCTGGAAACCCAGGTGATTGAGCGTGTGGGCAGCAACCGCTCGATTAGCGTCGATGTGCGGGTGATTGCCGCAACCAACGATGATTTGGAAAAAATGATTGAAGACGGGCGCTTTCGCGAAGATTTATATTACCGGCTCAACGTATTTTTTATCGAATTGCCGGCGTTACGGGAACGCGTTGCGGATATTCCGTATCTCGCTCATTACTACCGGGAGGCGTTTAATCTCGAATTGGGGAAAAACATCACCGGTTTTACACCAAAAGCGTTAGAGGCGTTAAAAGAATATCATTGGCCAGGTAATGTACGGGAGCTGCGAAATGTAGTTTTGCGTGCAGTACTTTCAGCTTCCGGGGAAGTTGATGTAAAACATTTGCCCAAAAACATCGTGAAACCGGGCCTCGCGCAGGTGAATATCACCTTTAAACCGGGAATTCCGCTTTCGGAAGTGGAAAAGAAAATGATTATCGAAACACTGAAGGCCGTGCGGGGCAATAAGTTGAAGGCAGCGAACATCCTGGGCATTAGCCGTCGGTCGCTTTACAACAAATTAGAAGAATACGACATTAGCGAATAAAAAAAACTGTAAAATTTCTACACAGATTTAAATAAAAAAGCCGGTAATGGAAAAACTGTTACCGGCTTTTTTATTTAAATCTTATTCATAAGACAATACCTTTTTTTCAAGCTGCGCTGAAAAAGCAAGAGAACAATAAAATCTCAGGTAGCCGAATAAAGCTATAAAATGTTGAATTACCTTATCTTCCAATGTTTCAATATTTCAATGCTCAAAAAATTAACCCCAAAGTTTTGAACTGAATTCGTCTTGTCCAAATATACGAATTTTTCTGCAAACTGCTTTGAATTATTTGGCAAGCCATTTGCACTATTAGATTCTAATTTGTTCGTTCATTCAAACAATTTGATCATTCTAATAGCGTAAAGAAGAATTTTTATCAATTATAAGGAGTTGCCTAAATGGTGGACATTAGCACGAAAAAAATACTATTAGCAGAAGACGACCGCAGCTTGAGTCGCAGCCTCGATACCTGGCTTACCCTGGAAGGGTTTGAGGTTGTTACTGTTTATAACGGGGAGGAAGCCTTAAACAAACTGCTGCAAGAACAATACGATTTGTTGATAACCGATATTTCCATGCCGCGTTTAAATGGTGTGGATTTGATAAATAAAATTCGCGGTGTAATACCTCGCCTTCCGATTATGGTGGTTTCCGGCAAACTAAATGATGAATTAAAAAGCGAATTGCATGAAATGGAAGTAGACCACATGCTGCCAAAACCGATTAAACCGGTAGAATTTCGCGAGGTAATTGGGCAATTGTTTTCAGGAAGTATGCTATCATAAAAAAACCGGGTTGAACTGTCCTTCAGTTCAAGCCCGGTTTATATTAACACTCCCGATCCGATCCTTATCCCTAAAAACTCTTTGCAACCCCTTTCTCACTCTTCAACTCCGCAGGGGCTTTTAACGTTAAAAACTCCAAAACTCCGTTTTCTACTTTTGGCTCCCAACCAACTTAAGCACTCAAGCTATGATCAATATATAAATTTCAATTTCCCAAAAAAATGACGGGGCGCAAATCGGATCATTAAATTGACAAGCATTTAGCTTCCGTACCAAAGCCTCATTGTTTTTGAATAGCACTTTTTTTATTCCTCAAAGTATGTTATGTTAATAAACTTATTGAATCTCAGGTACAGCTCAAAAACCTGGATAAGCTTAATATCTATTCAACTTATGTCTATCTCATGGACGGGGAGGAGTGGACCAATCTCTCTAAATCAGGAGGCTCCATGAAGCATAGTTCAGCCATCCTCATCGCGATTTTAGCACTAATCGCAGGGTATTTCACTCATTCAATTTTAAATAAAAGTGTAACTCTGCCAACGGAATCATCTCATAAAATGACCCTGGAGTTACTCGGTGAAATTATTTCGGAAAAAGCAGAAACAGTTAAAGGAGATGGTCCTATCTGGGAATTTCAAATATCCGGTATTCCAATGGCCTGTATTACAGATAAAAATTACGACCGTATGCGCATTATCGCCCCGATTGTTGAGGCTTCGCAACTAACCGATGAACACCGGCAAATTATGCTGGAATCTAATTATCACAATGCGCTGGATGCTCGTTATGCCACCAGTAATGGCGTTTTATATTCGACGTTTATCCACCCGCTTTCCCCGCTTAAAAAAGCGCAGGTGGAATCCGCCCTACGGCAAGTAGCGGAATTAGCCAAAACATTTGGCACCACGTATTCCAGCGGCGAATTAAGTTTTGGCTCGCAAGGCACGGAGATGTAGATAAAATTAGCGATATTGGGAAACTTCCCGGAAGTTTTAAGCCAAACTCGAAGTTAAAATTAGAGGACAAGGCATCAATCAGCATAACGAATACGCAACCTTGGAACCTCCGGTAGATTTAAGCTACACAAACAATCTATAATCATATCAGAAATATGAAAATATTGGGTGTAGACATTGGTGGCTCTGGTATTAAAGGGGCCATTATCGGTACCAAGACCGGTGCTTTGGTAACAGAGCGGCATCGCATTGCAACTCCGCAGCCAGCTACTCCGGTCACGATTGCAAAAACACTAAAGAAATTAGTTACCCATTTTGATTGGGAAGGCCCGATTGGCTGCGGTTTTCCTGCGGTAATTCAAAATGGTGTTGCTAAAACAGCATCGAATATTGATGATGCCTGGATTGGAACGAATGCCGCTAAAGTATTCAGCAAAAAAACCGGATGCCCGGTATTCATTGTAAATGATGCCGATGCCGCCGGGCTGGCAGAGGTTACTTTTGGCGCCGGGAAAGATAGGAAAGGAGTCATCATTACCATTACGATTGGAACCGGTCTCGGCTCCGGTACCTTTATCGATGGTAAATTAGTTCCGAATACAGAATTCGGCCACTTTAATTTAAACGGCGATATTGCCGAAAAATATGCCTCGGATGCCGCTCGCAAACGCGATGGCCTCTCCTGGAAAAAATGGGGACGGCGATTCAACGAATACCTTCAGGCGCTAGAAACATTTTTCTGGCCGGATTTGATTATCTTAGGCGGCGGTGCCAGCAAAAAACATGAAAAATTTTTTCAATACCTTGAAACGCGCGCAAAAATTGTTCCCGCCCAACTACGGAACGAAGCCGGAATGGTAGGCGCAGCCCTTTTTGCAGAACGCGCCCACAGAGAACAATAAGATGCCTGGAGAATGCGCTTATTTAAGTTAGGACTTCTGAAATACATGAAAAACAATAGTTTACGTAAAGCCCTTAAAATCCCGACCATTCGGGGTAATCAAAGGTTAACTCCACGCCCCTTATCGAAAGCAAATTACCAACCACAATTTTTAACCCTACAGAATCATTTTATATTAACAATTATAACCTTCCTTATCTTATTCATAACCTTTTCCAATGCGGATAATAAAACGACAAAAAAAAATGTTGTTTTAAAAACCAAAGATGATGTAACCATTAAAGGTACTATCGGCTTGCCAGATTCGGTCGATGGCAAACTTCCAGCAGTCATTTTGATCCACCAGGGCGGCTCCGATCGTACGGAATGGGGTGGCTTCTTCGATAAACTGCTGGCAGAGAACTATGTGGTGTTTGCCTACGATGTCCGCGGCCACGGAAAATCTGATAAAGTCGAAGATATTTACCCTCTGTTTAACAATCCCAACCTGGCACCAAAGGATTTAATTGCCAGCATCTATTATCTAACGACTTTGCCACAGGTTGATTCCACTCGGATTGCGGTTGTGGGGTCTTCTATCGGGTCTAACCTGGCGTGTGTGGCGGTTTCGGCATTGGGCGTTAAAACTGCTGTTGCGATGTCCGGTAAAACATCTGCGGTGATGAATTTATTAGGCAATCATCCTTTAAAACTTAAATCTGTTTTCCACATTTCCTCCAAAGGCGACCAGGGCGGTAAGCGAGCAATTTGGGCGAAGGAACTTTATGAAAAAACCGCTGAGCCACGCAAACTGGCAATTGTGGAAGGCTCTTCTGCGCATGGCGTCGGAATTTTTAAAGATGACTCATCGTTGGAAAATGAAATATTGAATTGGTTGAAGGAAACACTCTAAAAGTTTTCACATGATTCTGTATTTTTGTGGTTGAGTGAAAAATCTTTATGGACTTTGAAGAATACAAAAAATTCATTCGAGTTTTAGCAG
The DNA here is from genome assembly GCA_964015645.1 of uncultured bacterium. Taxonomy (GTDB): domain Bacteria; phylum Calditrichota; class Calditrichia; order RBG-13-44-9; family J075; genus CAXHHS01. The sequence continues at coordinate 1,354 of CAXHHS010000339.1, read as the reverse complement.
CAGAAAGTGCCAGAATCATCAAACCCTGGTTTTTTAATCCCGATTTACAAGTAAATCTCAAAGGTGATGAGACGCCGGTGACCATTGCCGATCGACAAGCGGAAGAAGTATTGCGTGATTTAATTCGGAGAACTTATCCCGCCCATGGCATTATCGGCGAAGAGTTTGGTGAGGAAAACCCGTCAGCGGAGTTTGTTTGGCTGCTCGATCCCATCGATGGCACTAAAACCTTTATCAGCGGCTGCCCCCTGTTTGGCACAATTATTTGCTTGCTGCAAGCAGGTAAACCGGTTTTAGGCGCCATCAACCTACCGGTGTTAGATCAATTTTGTATCGGCGATAGCCAACAAACAACGGTAAATAATAAACCGGTTCAAATGCGAGCGATTCATACGCTTTCGGAAGCGACCCTTTTGGCAACTGATGTGCTCAGCATCGGAGAATACCAAAATCAAAACGGATTTGACAAATTATTAGCGAAAACAAAGTTTTTCCGCACCTGGGGCGATTGTTACGGATATATGCTGCTGGCTGCCGGTTGGGCCGATATTATGCTCGATCCCATTATGAATCCCTGGGATTTATTGGCGCTGATTCCCATTATTCAAGGCGCTGGTGGTGTTATCACCACCTGGCAAGGTGAAGATGCCGCAACAGGCAATTCCTGTATCGCAGCAAACAAGCAGCTTCACTCGCGGGTTGTCGAGATTTTGAATTCTTAATTTTAAACTCCCGGAGTGTCAAGCTTCAGCTTGACTTTAAAAAACGCTATTAAGTTAAATGTCAAACTGAAGTTTGACACTCCTGGACAGGAGACTTTCTCATGCACCAAATTAAATTTCCCAAGAGAATTAACATCACTGTTTTAATATTATTCTTACTTATTACCTGCGTTCAAACTATTGTTTTTCCTCAGGATAAATCCCCTCAACACGCCCAACGTGCCAATAAACTGGTTATAATAAATGCGATGATGTTAGATGGTATTGGCACGCCGGCAGAAGGCCCAGTGGATATCGCCATCGAAGGCAACCGCATTGTTAACATCTCTCGCTCGCAAGACACCTCGCAATATCGCCAATCCGCTGATGCAATTATCGACGCGGCGGATAAGTATGTGCTGCCGGGATTCATCAATATGCACGGCCATTTAATGGATTCCCGTGCGGATCGCTTTATGCCCTTTCAATATCAATATAATTTGTGGTTAAGCGTTGGCATGACCACAATTCGCGATGTCGGCAGCGATTACGATAAAGCCCTGGAGCAAAAACGCCTCAGCGAAGGGAATGAAATTATCGCGCCGCGCATGTTTCTTTACATGTGGTTCCCCGGCGGCAATAACGCGCAGGAG
>CAXHHS010000338.1:0-7298 GCA_964015645.1 uncultured bacterium | reverse complement strand
CGGGCCAAAGAGCACCGGAATACCGTAGGCAGCCGGTTCCAATACATTATGGATATTTTGTTTGAAGCTGCCGCCAACATACGCAACATCCGCTACGGAATATAAATTCGCTAATAGCCCAATTTTGTCGATGACGATAACAAATATCTCATTCGATGGTTTCGATGAAGTTGCCAATTCGGAATACAGCCGCACGTTGAGCGGATGAAGATGCTCTTTCAATTCTGCGATATGCGGCGGTGTAGGCTCGTGGGGGCAAATGATGATTTGAAGATCATGTTTTTTCCTGGCAATCGCTTTTAACGCCGGAATGAGATGCACCTCATCTTCCGGCCAGGTGCTGCCGGCGACAAAAACGGTTTTGCCGTCACAAAAGCCTTTCGGCAACACATTTCTTTTGCGTGATTCCTCGCTGCGAAAAACCACCTGGTCGTATTTGGTATCACCAACCACAACGATTCGGCCCTTTCGGGCTAATCTCGTATACAGCGATTTATCTGCTTCCGAAATTGTCAAAATGCGGTTAAATGCCGAATAAATGGTTTGCAGAAACCAGCGCAGCGGGATTTTAATCCGACTGGAATTTTGGTAAAGTGTAGCATTGATTAAAAATCGTGGCACTCCCAAAAAACGCGCCATCCAAATTTGATTCGGCCATACATCGTATTTGGCGATGATCAATGCGCGGGGATTAAGTGTTTTAAACAAACGCCATACCGGCAGCCACCAATCAAACGGTGTGTAAATAAACAAGTCTACCCCCGGCGCGCTTTTCACATTTTCATAACCCGATGGCGAAAAGAACATCACCACTATCTTGCTATCCGGTAACCGTTGTTTTAACGCTCGCACAAACGGTTTGATGTGCTCGAATTCGCCCATCGAAGCGCAGTGTATCAAAAAGATATTATCCGTTTGACTTTTCGTATCTCCAATAAAATCATTTACTTCACGAATCGTTTGATAGCGGCCGGATATGCCTTTGCGAACCTTATGGTTAAAGATCGCGATAATGTGCGAAATGAAAAATATGAGCGGGTAAACGAGCAGATTGTAGAGCAAAAAATAGATAATGGTGAGCATTTTGGTTTTCGTGCGTGTTTCGTGATTTGTGGTGCGTGTTCCTGAAATTTGACTTATATTTTTAAGCGAAAAAAGCGGAAGAAAATACGCTGCGAATGGAATGGATGCAATGGGAAGTTTGGGAAAATTTTCGTTGTTTGGAATTGTTATTGGCTTTATCTTCTTGTAAAAGAGAGGTGTTAGAATGACTGACTATCGAAAAATTATCACTATAGAATCTGGTAAAAGAAGTGGTAAACCTTGTATTCGCGGGATGCGGATTACTGTTTATGATGTCTTGAGTTATCTGGCATCCGGTATGACAATTGAACAAATCTTGGATGATTTTCCATATTTAAACCGGGAAGATATATTGGCTTGTTTGGCATATGCTGCGGATAGAGAGAAAAATTTATTAACATTGTCAGCATGAAATTACTTCTTGATGAAAACCTCTCGCCTAAGGTAATAAACAGACTAAATGATCGATTTTCCGGTTCACTGCATGTTGAAGAAATTGGTTTGGGAAACGAAACTGACTACTCGATTTGGAAATATGCTTTAAAGAACGATTTTATCATTGTTACCAAAGATACCGACTTTAATGATTTATCAATAATTCATGGTTTTCCGCCTTATTTAATTTGGATTAAGAGAGGAAATTGCTCTACGGAGGATATCTTCAATTTAATTCAGCAAAATGTAGATTTGATTCAGGCTTTCTATGAGAAAGGCGATCATGGAATCATGACGCTTTTATAAAATTCGCTTAGTATTTTTCTTTTTGGCCATAATGTCCATCGAGTCCTCCACATAATCTTTCACCCGCATCCCATTCAACACCACATCAATTCCATCCGGTTGCGCGGCAACTAATAACGATTTTTGCGAAAAGGTAAGCTCCGAAGCCAATTGCGGATTGGCCTTATCAAACTGCTGCTCCAGGTGCTGAATGTTGCGATAATTCAGTGCATCCATTTGCTCATTTCCGCTAATTCGCGCCAGGCGCAGCAGGTGATTTTGGTAAATCGCATTCAGCGGGCGGTTGATGAGCACGCCCAAATCCAGTTTTTTTGCTAATGCCAAAACGGTGAATTGTTCGCCCTCAAATTTATTGTTTTTCAGGGTTGCTGCCTGGTGTTCAATCCAATTAAACGGTAGCTGGATGGCGGCGAAATGGCCGGCTTCCGGCGTTATACCGGTTTCATCGCAGGCAGATTGGTAAACTTGCCAAACCGCACCCAGGCTGACAAATTCAGGATGATTTTCCGGCAGCGGAAAGCTGTTGGAGGAAATACCATACCAGCGGATCAAGCCCTCTTTTACCAATCTTTCCATCTGCACAAATGCCCGGCGAATGCGGTCGTAAAATTGGCTGCGGATTTCATCGAGCGAATCAGCGCCTTTTTTAGCGGCGGCGCTTAAAAAATACTCCGGGTTGTGTAGCAGGTAAATATCCAGGGTATCGAGATGCATGCGGGAAAGGCTGCGGGTAATTTGGTCTTCGATAAATTCCGGGTGAATGCAGTGCCATAATCCATCCTGGTATTTTACCGTTTCCGGGAAAGGATCGCCGCTATGCTCGCGTTCCAGGGCGATTTCCATATTCTCACCCTGGATGTAGCCGGCCTTGCTGACGATAACAAGATTTTCCCGCTGCAAATCGCCCCAAACAATTTCTTCGTTCAGCACATCGCCGATTAATACTTCCGCATTGCCATTGGTGTAATTCGCAGAAGTGTCGATCACATTGCAGCCTTTGTGCAACGCTAACTTTAACGCCTCGTAATGCGCCGAAATTTCCTGGTGGCAGCGGTAAGTGCCGAACCCGATTTTAGATACCGTTAGGCCTGTCCTGCCGAATCGATTATAGGCATGGTTTCCATATTGAGATTGGAATGTGGTTGTAAATTGAGTGCTGCCGTCTACCGTTGCAAACCCGGGAATGGACATTGGATATCCTGATTTTTTGATTTGTGTTTGTAAATGGATCTGTGCTATTTATAATTTACAGATTCTTACCCAAGTTTTTAAAGGAGAACTAGTTATATGAAATTAAGAGCCCTTGCCGAATTATTTTGGCAAGGGCTTCTTTTCTACTTCTTTGTTCTCCTTTAACTTAGTCTCTATTTCAGGTATTTCGTAAACATCTAATATATTACATGCATCAGCTATCCCATTTATGTTCATAACTTGTGAGGCAGTATCAATTCTTTCCCCTTTAAAAAAATTCTTCATCCACTCAAAATACCTTTGGCTATTATCCTTACTATCCCTTGAGATTTGTCCTGTTTTGAATTTTTCATAAAGTGCAGGTTCTCCCACTCTTAAGGCCGACATTACTACAAGTTGCTTCTTAAGTTCTTCACCAAGTTTCACTTCGATACTATTAAAAGCGATTGCGATGTAAGTCATTATCCTCTCAATTGATCTCGGATTAAGTGACATATAGTTTTCCTGCGAAAAATCATTCAACGTTTTTACTATAATCGGCTCAGGCAGAATCGATTTTTCTATATCCAATTCCTTAATTAAATCAGAAATATAAATTTCCAAATTGCTAACATTGCCATTGTTGTTAGATCGGAGCATTGGTGGTAGTTTAGTCTCAAGATGTACAAATTTTTGTAAGTAAATAGATGATTCTTCATTTGTAACCCCATAGACACTTGCAATTGTACTTAGAAGTTGACTCTTATTAATTGCAAGAATAAAGAATACATTTTTGACATTAAATAAATGCTTAATCTTTTCGATTACTTCTACGGCAAAATTTGGCCGACATCTATCTAATTCATCAACAAAGAAAACAATTTTTCGCTTATTATCTGGCTGATTTGTATTCTCAATTTCCAAGAGGCTACTCAATTTTTCTTGATATTCTTTAATGATGGAATGCGAATTATTGTGAGCCTCAAATTTTTTTTCTACATTTAATTCAATTGTTCCCCAAAAGAGCCTTTTAAATGAATTTACAACCCATTCACTCAACTTCTTATTTTCAACAAGCCCACCAGTAAAGGCCGCTACGGCAGCATTCACCCCCATTTTTAAAAGTTCTTTTCCCAATTTTATTGAAGTTTTTTTTAGGTATTTTATTTGCTCTTTATTTTCGGAAGCGATGCCATCTTTTTTATATTTTTCTTTTAAAGTTTTATAAATTAGAACGGCGATTGACATAAATACATCACTAGTAAAATCATTAGCGAAAGCATCATAGTAGATAGGAATAATTCGTTCATTATTTTCTAATTCCATTTGCCAAAGCTTAATGAATGATGTTTTACCATCACCCCACTTGGAATTTATAGTTAGGACAAGACCATGATCTGTATTTTGTATTAACTTAGTTAAGTTATCGGCAAATTCCTTTCTATTAAATGAATCACATTTAAAAGGATCACTTTTGTCTTTTATACGTTCATAAATTGGTGGAATAATAGTTTTCATTTTTTACTCTTATTATGCATATAACAAAACTATGACCAACAAACATATCCAATATCGAACAAGGAATATTGAATAATGAAGTTGTTCACATCCTGGGGGAATATTCATCCATGTGAGAATTAACCCGGAAGCTGGCCGAGTACGGCTTCTACATCCAGGGAGCGAATGGCGTCCATTGCAAGCTCCCAGGCGCCTTCCTGGCATAAGCCGCTCATCTTTGCATGTTGATATGCTTCCAGCGCTGTTTTTAAGCAAGCACCTTTTATTGCTTCCGCAACGCGGCGTTTTTCTTCCGGGATGGGATCATCAATCATTTCACCAACTTCGCTTGATGGTGTTGCATCGCATTTTTTGCAATCCAACTCCATGCCGATATGTTCATCCCTGCCTTTAGGTGTTATAACCCAGGCGCGATTTACCAGCGGCGGATTATGGCGCACATGCTGTGTGTGGCCGCAAGCTAAATCCGCCACCCAATCTCCCACCGCATCCTGGTGAAAACCGCTGATTTTCTGTTTCATTTTACTCCGCTCGCTTTTTCACCTTCCTTAATCATTACCAGCATCATCTTAAACCGTTTTGCTGCCTTAACTGCGTGCGGCACATTGGCGGGCATTATGATGCCGTCGCCTTCTTTCAAATGAAAATGTTCCCCGGAAATTGTTATTTCCGCTTCACCTTCAAGAACCGAAACAAAAGCATCAAATGGCGCAGTATGCTCGCTCAATTCTTGATTAGTATCAAACGCAAATAGCGTAATAGTACCACTCTTTTTACCGATCAAAGTACGGCTGACAACCGACCCATCCTGGTATTTCACCATTTCCTTCAAATTTAATATTTCAGAAAATTCTGCTCCTGGCATTTTTCACTCCTTTTTTCTCCTCAATATTATACAAAATTCCCTACAAATGCCAGCAAAGAAACCTGTGGTAAAAAACTCACACCTGTATTTCCCACTCACTTCAAACCAAAGCTTCATAAAATAAAGCCCCTTTAATTTTCAATAGCGTAAACTATTGAAAATTAAAGAATTATAATTCTCTGCTGTCGTTGCAGAAAATTATGGCATGAGATGTGAACTTGTAAAAGTAACCGGTTAATAAATGTGTGAAGTATTTGTTTAACAATCATTTTCTTAGGAGGTTTTATTATGAAGTTTCAGAGAATCAATTTATCGAGTGTTGGGATTTTAACATTATTGATTGCCGGTTTGCTGTTGAATAGCTGCCAAAAAGATCCGGCAAATCCAAACCCTGATCCGGGGACCAACCCCAACGAATTACAACTTAGCGGGCAAGCAAAAGGCGCTTCGCAAACCGGGTGGCAGGTATTTAGCTCCATCAACACCCAATCACAGTTTTCCAAATTAGTTTCCGGGCAAGATGAGATCATCGAAGATGCACCCGGCATGATCAACAGCGTGCAAGAGGTTCAAAAAGAAGTTCGCATGATGAACCGCGTTCGCAACTTTGCCCAAAAATCCAACGCGCTGCACAAAATTACCGGCAGCGATTCGCTGCTATGGTTCGAGGAATGGACCGACCCGGTTTCCGGAACTTCGGGCCGCCGTGGGTTGGTTTGGGATGTGGAAAATCAGTGCATTCGCTTATACGAAACGATTTATCAATTCCCCTCGCAAGTGCAGTTAAAGTATGACTCGACGGAAATCGCCGCCTTTGTCGGCCCGTCGTTAGAAGATTCTACCGATGATAAATTGAAAACTGTCAGCAAATTAAGTTTATTTGAAGAAGGGTATGTCGTCGAAAAAGTCGAAAGCAGCGTTTCCGTTACCGATTACGACCCGAGAAACGAAGTAACCGGATTTACCGCCAGCAATCATACTCTATACGGCCCGCAAACGGAGTTGCGAGAATTGCAGCAAAGCGTCGAATTTCGCCCCAATGACAGCGGAACCATCAACGAACGTTTAAATTACAGCGACGGCACGTTCCTCACTCGCGCGGTAAATTTTCATCCCAATTACACCGGCGATTTTGCCGAGCAGCGCAGAGACGGCACGCGGGTAGAAGGCCGCTTCGATCTTCTGGAAGACGACAACCATGCGGAAATCGAAATTGTTATCACGTTTGCGGATAATCCCATTCTCACCAAAATTGAGCAAAGCGCAGAATACACCTTGAATCCGCAAGACTCCAGCAGCCGGGGCGTTCTTTCTGAAAAAATCTTCTTTGCCAACGGCGTCTCAACAAGCAGCCGGGTAGAGGTAGATCGTTTCTTTGAAGATCATTGGAAAGAACATTACACCATCAACACCAGCAATGACGGGCAGAGCGACTTTACAATCACCTATTTCGAAACCCATGCGGAAATCGAGGGAGACCACACCACCGTTGAAGGTTATTTTACCCGCTTTAACGCCACCTACTACGAGGATGGCAGCGGCGAAGCCTGGTTGAGCGTTTACGAATCCAAACAAGCCTACGAAAATGGTGATGATCCGGTATTAACGATGCACATCATCTTTAACAGCGATGGCAGCGGCGAAGGTACCATCACCGAAGGCGATGTAACCTACAACGTGAAATTCGACGCCGATGGTGAAATTGTTGTAAAAGATGTCGAAGGAAAGGCAGTTTCGTTTAGCGGATATTAAAATAAGGCCAAGGCTAAGGCTGAGGCGAAGGAAAAGAAACCCCTTAGCCTTCAAAAGTTCACCGCAACCCTCAACAAAGCCTCCCGGGTTTTTTGAAGAAAGCCTGGGAGGTTTAAAAAATGGATTGATACTGTCTCTTATACACATCTGACGCTGCCGACGAGCTTCT
>CAXHHS010000337.1:0-7300 GCA_964015645.1 uncultured bacterium | reverse complement strand
CATTTACGCTTCGAGCAAGATTCGCAGCCAACCTTGTTCACCGGACATTAGGCAAAGAACCCGGCACGCTTATGTTTGCTACTGCAGATATAAGGCCATCCAGCAGAGATAGCGAGCTTAAACAAACACTGAAATTTCCATTAAGAGTTTTTGACAATACGGACTTTCGGCTGCCGCTTAAACAGTATTTTATCCACTTTGAAGATCCCGAATATAACCGTTTGCTGGCTTCGGCTTCTGCACATAGCACCGGTACTGTTAATATCACACGGGAAGCTACCCAGGAAAATCCCGAGCCAGAGCCTGAGTTACACAGTATTACGATTTCCGCTGACCGGCAAAAATATAATCCTGACAGCGATATTGCAATAAGATATGATTGGGATGAAGATATTAATGAGCGAAGTGATATTGATGAAATTACCTTTGAACTTAGCCGGTTAGGCAGAGATGGTATTCCCCAGGTTATTGAAGTGATTGATTCTGAAGGTATTAAGCCGTTGGAAACGATTATAAATGGCATCTTAATATCATTTTCTCTTCTTGATCTTAAAAAACCGATAGATTCCGGCAATGCTGAGCAAGAAGAACCCGAACCAATTATATTAAACCCGGGCGATGTATTACAATTTAAATTAACGGTAAAAGAGGCAGGTGAACCAGTTAATATTTTTCTAAAAGTCGATATTGTTGCCGACCCGGTTGTGCCGGTGCCACAAGCCGCTTATGGGTTGCTGCGCAAACAGGATGTTGAGGGCGAAATACAGGTAGAATGCGTTCGGTTTGCCTGGAGCCCGCAGGCCAGCCGGATCGAATTAGTTTGCCCGGATGATTTGCGTACGGAAGTGGTACGTCGTCGGGCAGTATTTCAATGGCGGGACACTATTCGGGATGACGGAAGGTTGCAGGGATATGCCATTCAGAAAATCGCATCAAATGGGTCAACTCATTTTCCGGAACCCCAAAACCAGGGTTTGTAAATTGATAAATTACAAATAATTGAAAGTAAGGGCCATGGCCATTCAAGTATTAATACTTAATATCGTCTCTCCCAACGCTCTGCCCGATATGCCCAACCTGTTTTCCCATCGTATAAAATTCCCCGCTGCCGACGGTCATACCGAAAAATGGCACGTTAGCGACGATCAGTTGGCCATCGTCAGTACAGGCACTCTCATGGACAGAAGTAGCGAGGACTTCCGCCAAAAAGAGGGTACGCACCGGCGGCATAACAATGGTGTTAAACACTTTGCACTCTACCTGGATCGGCGATTCTTCGATAGTGGGCGCAGCAACTTTGGTGGCCTTCCCGCGAGTTAACCCGGAGAGTTCGAATTTATCCAGCACTTTTTTGGAATTCATATCCACCCTGTCGAAGGAATTTGCCATTGCTGCCGTCGGCACGTTTAACACAAATTCGCCGTGTTTTTTGATAAGGCCCAATGCGACATGATCATCATGAACGCTGATACCGATTTGCGGCGGGTGGCTGTTGAGCACAAATGTCCAGACAACGGTAATTTCATCGGGAACAGTTTCATCGCCTTTTACGGTTAGCAAAATAGCCGGCACCGGTGGAATCATCGGGCTGGGCTTGGGCAGCATTTTTCGTTTATTAGATTTGCTTTGAGCGACAACCTGCGGCGAAAAACCGGCGCCTAAACCACCTGCTAACAACGCCGCGGCAGCAGATTGTTTTAAAAACACTCTGCGGGTGAGATTTTGGGATTTAGCGGTCATGTATTCATTCCTCATTTTTAATAATGTTTCCATTTTTCATTACGAAAGCAACTTTTTGAAGGGCAAAAATATCCTCTAACGGATTTGCAGGTAAGGCGATAATATCTGCCATTAATCCTTGTTTTATTGCGCCGCGCTCGTTTCCTACGCCTAAAAGTTTTGCTGCATTCACCGTCATCGCTTGCAGCATTACGGTTGTTGGGATGCCAGCGTCTATCCAGCTTTCCAGGTTTGCCAGGGCCATTTCGCCGCGGGTGCGTTCTCCGATTTCAAAAAGTGCATCGCTGCCGTAAACCAGGGTGACGCCGATTTTATGCGCTCGTTTAAGCCGGTCAACCACAACCGGGTAGCGCAACTCAGCACCAAAATTTGACAGCACCCAACGCGGAAACTCTGTGCCAACCAGGGCGACTCCTTTTTGTTTTGCCAGTGTTAAAATTTCATCTGACATATGGGTTCCGTGTTCGATGGAAGCTACACCGCCTTCTATTGCATACCGCGCAGCTTCTTCACTGTGGCAGTGGGCAGCAACTTTTAAACCGGCGCGCCCGGCTTCTTCTACTACAAATTTGATATCTTCTACGGAATAAAGATAGGGTTGGCTATCTACGGTTATTTTAATGACCGTTGCGCCAAAGTGGATATTTTTGCGAACCGCTTTTCGCAGTTCGTCTCTCGTATCCGCATGAATATATTCCGGAGAGCCAATCTCCGGTCGTTCAGCATGGAGATGAAACTGCCCGCCATACGGTGAGATAATCACCCCGGAGTTGATGATTGTCGGCCCCGGAACAAGCCCGTTTTCGATTGCCCGCCGCAAATCGGTATCGGCGTAGTTGCCGGCGTTGCCGAGGTCACGAACGGTAGTGAAGCCGGCTTCTAACATCGATTTTGCTTTTGCTGCTCCAACGAGCGCCCGGTAGGCAGTGCTGGTTTGCGTAACGTAGGATGTGAATCGCTCCGTTACCTGCCCTCGCCAGCTTTCATTTAGGGCTACATCCGTGCAAAGATGGGTGTGGGCGTCGATTAGCCCGGGCATCACATAATGGTTCGAAAGATCAATAATAGCCGCATCAACAGGGATTTCGATATTGGGGCCAACGGCTTTGATCAGACGATCTTCAATTAAAATGAGTTGGGAATTAGCAATTGTAGCGGTTGATGGATCAATTAACTTGCCCGCTTTAATAATGCTAACCTGGGAAAACACAAAATTGAACGTTGAAAATATAAAGGCCAATAAAAAAAAGTGTGTTGCCACATCGCTTACCTCAAAACGTGTTGTTTTTATTCATTTATGGAAATTAATTTACAATCAATTATGAAATTTGCAACCTGTAAAATATTGCTTGTTCATTTCCATATGAACTAAAGCTCTAATCTGTAAAACCAAAATGGCTCAACCTTGATTGCTCTAATTTGTTTATTCAACCACTACCGCTGTTCCATACGCCAAGATCTCCGATGCCATTCCCATCACATAAGAAGTGCCGAAACGGACGTTAACGACTGCGTTTGCACCTTGCGCTTTAGCATCTTCAATCATGCGATCCAGCGCTTGCTCTCTTGCTTCGGCAATTAGCTTGGTGTATTCTTCAATTTCTCCGCCGACAATGGTTTTTAAACCGGCCAGAATATCTTTACCGACATGCCGGGCGCGAATGGTGTTTCCTTTTACCACCCCAATTACTTTAACGATATTTTGCCCCGGTATCGATTCCGTGGTTGTGATTATCATCGTTTAATCTCCTTGTATTTATCGTGCTTGCGAACCATTAACTTTTCGCGAATAACAGAAGCCAGTAAAATTAACAGGCCCATTATTAACGCGAAAATTCCGACTTTTAAGAACGCCGGCATATCCGTATCGCCTATCAAGGCATTTATTGCGTGATAGATGCCAAAACCTACGATAATCACGCTGCCGAACGAAATCAAAATCCAGCTAATGCTGCGTTCCAAACGATTGTAAAGCCTTGTCCAGTACACTTCCCAGGCCATTTCGGGGAAAATTTGTTTTTTCATTTCTCCGGTTTCCTCCTTTAGTTGTTGTAGTTCTTCTACCTCTTTTTTGCGGTCGGGATGATCATCCAAAAATTGTTGCAGTTCAACTTCCTCTTCCGGGGAAATCTCACCGTCAATTTTTTTCATGATGAGCAGCTCGAACCTGGAGATATTTTCTGAGTTTTTGTTCATTGTAACTTTATTTGGTTTTTGAAACATTACGTACCATTTTTATTCGATCTCAACTTTCACCAGCGACGCCAGCTTTTTTCGCGCGTAATACAATCGCGACATAACTGACCCCAATGGGATTTCCAGCGTTTCGCTGATTTCTTTATAGCTGAATTCTTCCATGTCCTTGAGGATAATAACCTCGCGATCAGCCTCCGGCAGCTTGTTTAGCGCGTTCCAAATCAACTTGTGGCGTTCATTGCGTTCGACGGTTTCGTCTTCATATTCAAGGGCGGAAAAAATTTCCGCAGCATCGCTTTGCCCTTGCTCATTTGGAGAAATGTGATCGCTGAAAACCGTCCAGCGTTTTTGCTGACGCTGGCTATAATTCCGGCAAAGATTTTTGATAATCGTATACATCCAGGCGGAAAAAGACCTTTCCGGGTGAAACCGGTTGATGTTGCGGTAAATTCGTACAAACGCTTCCTGTGAAATATCCAGCGCTGCCTCGCGATTATGAATCCAATAAATTGCCATTCCAAATGCCTTTTGATAATACCGTTTCGCCAATAGTTCGAAGGCTTGTTTATCGCCCGATTGGCATTTAACAACCAGGTTCCGGTCGGAAATTTGTGTCGTGTTCGTTTCCATATACCGTTAAATTACCCGTAATAATGGAATTTATTCAAATTTATTTGAAAAAAAGCGGCGCTTCTGTTATGTTGTTGTTTTTGAATGATTAACGATCAACAATATTATTGCCGAAACATGCTCTATGAAAAACTTGCTCCGCAAACTCTTTGACATTCGTGAAGGTGAATCCGCACGAGCATTGTTGATGTTCGCTTATATCTTTTTGATCATCTCCTGCTTATTAATGCTAAAACCGGTTCGCAATTCGCTTTTTTTAGATAAATTCAGCGTAAAGCAATTACCCTATGTAGTTATTTTAGTTGCGGTTACGGCGGCATTCATTTCATCTTTTTATTCACGATTCGCAAATAAAATGCGCCTGGATTCGCTTATTAAATTCTCTTTGGTGTTTATCAATTTTAACCTGCTTGGTTTTTGGCTGCTGTTGTATTTCGGCTACGAAGGCGGCTGGTTTGTGTATGTGTTTTACGTTTGGGTCGCTATTTTTGCGGTTATTACAACATCGCAATTTTGGATTATGGCCAATTACATATTTAATGCGCGGGAGGCCAAGCGACTGTTTGGGTTTGTCGGTGCCGGGGCAATTTCCGGGGGAATTTTTGGCGGCTACTTAACAAATTACCTGGCACCGGTGATTGGCACGGATCATTTGCTAATCATTTGTATTGCTTTTTTAGCAGTCTGTCTTCTTATTCTGCAAATTGTTTGGCGAATGCGTTCTACGGATAGCCAGGTGGAAAAAAATCGCCAGCAAAAACAAATCCGCCGGCAAACGGCGAGCAATAATCCGCTGACGCTGCTAAAATCATCCCGGCATTTGGCCTACCTTGCCGGTATCGTTGGCGTTAGCGTTATCGTTGCGAACCTGGTGGATTATCAATATAACGCGGTAGTAGAGGCGAGTATTACCGACAAAGATGCCCGCACGGCGTTCTTCGGATTTTGGCTTTCGAATTTGAGTATTATTTCCCTGGTTATCCAACTGTTTTTGACCCGGCGGATTTTAGGCTCGCTGGGAGTTGGGCCGTCGTTATTTTTACTGCCGATTGGCATTCTGTTGGGAGCAGCTGCGATATTAATTTACCCGGTGCTGTGGGCAGCTATTTTAATTAAAGTCAGCGATGGCAGTTTTAAACAATCGATTAACAAGGCCGGGCTGGAGCTGCTGTTTTTGCCGGTGCCTTCGGATATTAAACCGCAGGCTAAAACCTTTATCGATATTTTTATCGATAGCCTGGCAACCGGTATTGGCGGTGTAATGTTAATTGTTTGCACCTCCATTCTTGGATTTTCGACCGGCAACATTAGCCTTATCATTCTTGCCCTGATTTTAATTTGGGTGGTGCTGATTATGCGCATTCGGAAAGAATACGTTCAGGCGTTTCGGCTTGCCATCGAAAAACGCACAATTGATCTGGAAGAGCACTCCGTTAACCTGGAAGATGCCTCTATTTTTGCAAGCCTTCTGAAGGTGCTGGAAGGTAATAATGATCGCCAAATCAGGTATGTTTTGCATCTATTGGAAAACGTAAAAAACGATCAATTTATTTCTTACTTTCGCCCGCTGCTTCAGCACGTTTCGCCGGAAATTCGACATCGAGTATTGGTAATGTTATCCCAATATGATAAACCGGATTTATCACCGGAAATAACACCGTTAGTGGAAGACGCCAACCAGGAAGTGCGAACGGAAGCAATCGCATATTTATATAAGCATTCGGCTGCCAGCGAAAAAATTCCGCTGCTCAAAAATTATCTCGAACATTCCGATTACCGAATTCGCGGGGCTGCTTTAATGTGTATTGCCCGTGCTAGCGAGGCCGATCAGGAAATCCGGCAATCATTCCATTTAAGAACATTGGTTGAATCAACTTTGAAGAACTTGCAGCAGCAAAGTTTAACCACCAGTGAAAAAACATTTGTTAAAATTAATCTCGCACGCGGCATCGGCGTGGCAAAATTTCCCAAGCTGTATCCCTATTTGCATATTTTACTGAATGATGAATCTCCCGGAGTTTTGCAACAAGCAGTGATTAGCGCGGGGCATACACGGGCAGAGGAGTTTATACCGGTTTTGATTCCGCTTCTGGATAATAAGCAGGTCCGCAAATTCGCCCGGGAAGCATTGGCGGAATTCGGAGAGCCGGTTATCGAACGACTGGTACCGCACTTGAAAGATGTGCATGAGAATAAGAATATCCGTTTGAGCATTCCAAAAGTGCTGGGATTAACCGGCGAGCAAAAGGCGGTCGATGTTCTTATCCAATGCCTCGATCAAAATGATTTGCTGATTCGTTTCCAGGTACTGATATCATTAAATCGCCTTCGCAAAAATTATCCGATGTTGAAATTTAGTGAGCTTCCCATTGAATCCAAGATTTTTGAAGAAACCCATAATTACATGAATACGCTCACGATTTTATATACCCAAAATAACGGTATTTGGAACGAGCAGGATAATTCCTCGGAGCGGGTGCAATCCGCGCGATTTTTGTTGATTAAAGCCCTGGAAGAAAAACTGGATACAAATTTGGAACGTATTTTCCGGCTATTGGGGCTAAAATATCATTTGCGCGATATGTTTAACGCTTACCTCGGTATCGTTAGCAAAAAGCAGGATTTACGCGCCAATGCCGTCGAATTCCTTGATAATGTTCTCGATCCCGGCCTAAAAAAATATATTATTCCTGTCTCTTATACACATCTCCGAGCCCACGAGACTCCATTGCAT
>CAXHHS010000336.1:0-7313 GCA_964015645.1 uncultured bacterium | reverse complement strand
GAGATGCAATGGAGTCTCGTGGGCTCGGAGATGTGTATAAGAGACAGGCCAAAAGAATCTCCGCCGTCATTGGTTACAATTCCTGTTGTGATCGAGGTAAACGTACCATCGCCGTTGTTTTCGTATAAGAAATTGTTAATGCTCTCACCGGGGCGTCCGACAAACAGGTCTAAATCATCATCATTATCATAATCGCCCCAACTGCCGCCCCACGAGCTTCCACCAACATTTGAAAGCGTAATACGAGTAAAGATCGGCTTTTCCCTAATCGTCAAAAACTGGTTAACAGCGACGTTTGTGGTGTCCCACACCGTGCTTCCGGGCCACTCAACGCGAATGGAATCGATAATTGTCGCATCGCCGAGGCCAAATTCGGCGTTGAGGCTATTTTGGCCATAAAGACCGGTTTGACCAGAAACTTCCCTCAATTGCCAAACCGGCATACCATTAATAGTAGCCTTCAACCGAATTTTTGCACCAATGGCCGAAACATTTGCATCCCTGCCTTCAAGTCGAATATTGATCCAATTATTAGAATTGCCGGTATTTTGATACAAATAGTCGTTTTCACCCACATCTTCAAAATTTGTTACAAATAAATCCAAACCGCCATCATTGTCATAATCCGCAAAGCTGCTTCCCCAGGAATCTCCGCCATCGGTTACAATATTACCGGTTGATATTTTAGAAAAGCTGCCATCCCTATTATTTTGATATAAGAAGTTATTTTGTTGTTCTCTATTTGCAACAAACAAATCCAGGTAACCATCATTGTTAAAGTCACCCCAACCGCTCCCGAAGGAAATTCCACTATCATTCGCAATAACACTATTCGTAATTTTTGTAAATGTGCCATCGCCATTGTTCTGATATAAAGTGTTATTACTGGCAGCATCAAAACCATTTGTCAAAAACACATCCAGATCACCATCATTATCATAGTCAGCCCAACTGCTGCCCTCTGTCGGTTCAATATCTGTAACAATTTCGCCGGTTAAAATTCGTCTAAATTCACTATTGCCCTCATTATGGTATAAAAAATTTAGGCCAAGGCTCGTTACAAATAGATCCAGCCTTCCATCACTGTCATAATCTACCCAATTAAAACCAAAGGAATCAGTCTCATCATCAGCAACAACTCCATTTGTAATCCTGGTAAAACTACCATCTCCGTTATTTTGATATAAAAAATTCTTCTCACCTCCAAAAACTATTTGGTTTGCAACAAACATATCAAGATCACCATCATTGTCATAATCCCCCCAACTACATCCTTGAGATGCCCCGTCATCATTTACAATAGCTCCAGATGATATTCTTGTGAAGTTTCCCCCGCCTTCATTGCGATATAAAAAATTGTTTTCGCCGGGAATCCCGGTATTCGCAACAAATAAATCCAGATCGCCATCGTTATCGTAATCCCCCCAACTACTGCTCGTGGAATTAATGTTATCGGTAACGATTACACCAGTAGTGATCTTGGTAAAAGTGCCATCGCTATTATTACGGTATAAGAAATTATTGCCGCAGCAATTCGTTACGAACAAATCCTGATCATTATCACCGTCATAATCTCCCCAGCTTGCACTTACTGTGCTAACTCCATCATTTACAATATCCCCGTCGGTAATGCGATTGAATAGCGGCTTTTCGCTAATCGTCAAAAATTGGTTAACGGCAACATTGGTAGTATCCCACACCGTGCTGCCGGGCCACTCGATGCAGATGGAGTCGATAACGGTGACATCGCCGAGGCCGAATTCGGCGTTAAGACTGTTTTGACTATAAAGGCCTGTTTGCGCCGAGACTTCTCTTAGTTGCCATACTGCCGTGCCATTAATAGTCGCCTTCAGCCGAACTTTTGCACCAATGGCCGAGGCATTTGCGTCCCTGCCAGCGAGGATAATATTGATCCAATTGTTATCATTTCCTTCATTGCAATGCAGAACATCTTCTACGTCAATATCTGCCACGTATAGATCCAAAGCGCCATCATTGTTAAAATCTCCCCAACTACAACCGAAGGATCTCCTGGCTTCCGAGACGAGGCTTCCGGTTGTAATTTGAGTAAATGTACCATCGCCATTATTTTGGTATAAGAAATTTTTTGCTGCAATACCAAGCGATCCGTTGGTTACGTATAAATCCAAATCACCGTCATTATCAAAATCGCCCCAACTGCTCCCTTGAGAATTAGCACCGTCATTTACAATGCTGCCAGAAATTATCTTTGTAAAGTTTCCATTTCCTTCATTCCGGTATAAAAAATTATTTCCATTATTGGGTACAAATAAATCCGGGTCGCCGTCGTTGTCGTAATCGCCCCAACTGCTGCCATTAGAGTCTCCACCATCTGTGACAATTACCCCGGTCGTAATTTTGGTAAATGTGCCATCTCCATTGTTTCTATACAAAAAATTATTTGCTCCACAGCAATTTGTTACAAATAGGTCTATATCACCATCATTGTCATAATCGCTCCAACTGCAGCCTAAAGAATTTTCACCATCGTTAACGATAGCTCCGGTTGTAATTTTTGTAAATCCGCTGTCTAAGTTGTTTTCATACAAAAAATTATTTTCTCCAACAAAATTTGTCACAAACAAATCGAGTTCGCCGTCATTGTCATAATCACCCCAGGCACCGGTTTCGGAATTTCCGCCATCATTAACAACCGGGCCAGCGGTAATTTTGCTAAAATCGCCGTTCCCCTCATTACGATATAGAAAATTATCAAGATTTATAATATTCGCTGCAAATAGATCGAGGTCGCCGTCATTATCGTAATCGCCCCAACTACTACCAAAAGAATCTCCACCGTCATTCACAATAATTCCGGAGGTGATAAAGGTAAACGTGCCGTCTCCGTTATTCTGGAACAAGAAATTACTTACACTTTCACCCGGATGTGCGATAAACAGGTCTAAATCACCATCATTGTCATAATCGCCCCAACTACCGCCGGCGGAGGTTCCACCGGTATTGGGAAGCGTAATAGGTGTAAATAGCGGTTTTTCCGTAATCGTCAAAAATTGGTTGACAGCCACATTTGTCGTATCCCATACAGTGCTGCCCGGCCATTCGATGCGGATGGAGTCGATGATGGTTGCATCGCCGAGGCCGAATTCGGCGTTGAGGCTGTTTTGACCATGAAAGCTGGTTTGAGCGGAGATTTCGCGGAACTGCCGTATCGGAGTGCCATTAACAGTTGCTTTTAAAAATACCTTCGCACCAATTGTAGAAACATTGGCGGAAACGCCAGTCAAGCTAATATTAATCCAATTGTTATTATTACCTTCGTTCCGATAAAGAAAATTGGCTTCGCAAACCGCCTCAAAATTGGCAACAAATAAGTCGAGATCGCCATCATTATCATAATCTCCCCAATTACTGCCCCAGGAATCTCCGCCATCTACCACGATATTTCCGGTAATTATTTTGGTGAATGCACCATCGCCGTTATTTTGATAAAGAAAGTTGTTCTCTTGGTTTCCGTTTGCTACAAATAAATCCAGGTAACTGTCGTTATTAAAATCTCCCCAACTGCTATTTATCGAATTTCCGCCATCACTGGCAATGATATTTCCGGGTAGTTCTGTGAAAGTTGAATTTCCCTCGTTGCGATAGAAAAAATTATCTTCTCCATCGACGTTTACAACGAACAGATCGAGGTCGTTATCATTATCGTAATCACCCCAACTGCCTCCCCTAGAGTTGCCTGTATCGCTAACGACAGCGCCACTAATGATTTTAATAAATGTACCATCACCTTTGTTGCGGTATAAAAAATTGTCATGGCCGCCATTTGCTACGAATAAATCCAAATAACCGTCATTGTTAAAATCTGCCCAGCTACCGGAAAAGGAGAATCCGCCGTCGGCCACAACTGGCCCAGCTGTTAAAGTGGTAAAAGTGCCATCGCCATTATTTCGATACAAAAAGTTGTTTTGGCCATTATCCAGGTTTGCTACAAACAGATCCAAATCACCATCGTTGTCGATATCGCCCCAACTACCGGATTCGGAATCACCGCCGTCTGTTACAATAGGATCGTTGATAATTTTAGTAAAAGTGCCATCTCCGTTATTGCGATACAAAAAATTGGTTTCACCATTTCCGGTATTTGCTACAAACAGATCCAAATTACCATCATTATCATAATCGCTCCAACTGCTGCTGGTTGAGTTTCCACCATCATTTACGATTGCGCCGGTGGTAATTTTGGTAAAGGTGCCATCGCCGTTATTGCGATATAATAAATTGTTTCCCCCACAGCAGTGGGTTACAAAAATATCCAAATTGCCATCATCATCGTAATCGCCCCAACTGCTGCCGGGATTGCTCCCGCATTCGGTTACAATATCGCCGGTGGTGATTTTGGTGAAAGTGGTCTGGGCATTTAATGCCCTTTCGGAAAAAAACAGCGGCATTATAAACAATATGAAAAGAAAAAGTATTGGGCGTACAGAAGAATTATACCGTAACAAAATTTTCATCCATTAACCCTCAAAGTATATTGTCAATCGAATATGCCTGATATTGGTAATTTCGCCTAATTTCCCCCCGGCCACGCTGGCGGTTCTTTAAGAATATTACCCTGCGTAGATGGCGGCCCGCTGTCGCCACCGCCGCCGGCAACGAGCACTGCTGCCCCGGCTAATACCGCGCCGCCGGCAATAAACAGCCATTTTTTAGAGCCGGATTTTTTTTGCGTTAAATCGACGTGTATGCTATCATCCCCGGTTATGGTGATTGTCTTTTCCCAATCCAGGTAATCCTTTTGGGTTAAGCGAATATTGAGAATCGTTCCTTCAGTGTAACGGCGATTTAGAGGGCTTTGACCGGCAAGGTTGTTATTGATCGTAATACTTGCCGATGGTGTTGAGGTGATGTTTAGCGTGAAAAACTGCTTCGGGGAAACTGTTAGCGAATCTCCTGAAGTATCTCCGACGGCGATTAATTTTACATTCATTGGCACAACTTCCCCGGGAACCAGGATAATCGCTTCTTCATGCTCCCGGTAGTTATCCTTCTTCAATATTAATTGATAACGGCCGGAGAGAATTCTTCCCAGGTAGGGTGTACTTCCATAGTACTCGTTATTCAAATATACTTGCGCGTCTTCCGGTTCGCTTTTGATGACCAGAACAGAGCTGTTTTTCAACTCCCGCACTTCTGCGGAGGAAATGACGCGCATTATCACGCCTTTTACCATTTTGGGTTCGAAAAAGAAGCGTTTGCGGATCGATAAAAATCCTTTTGCCTGGAAGCTAAGCCGGTGGGTTCCGGGAGCAAGGTAAACGTGCATTTTACCCTCCTCCACAATTTCAGTGCGAAAAATTTCGTTGTTGGAATCCACCCGGAGTGTGGGAATTTGTGATTTGACGATTAACAGTGCTTCTTTCGGATTGCGCAAAATCATTCCGCGGATTTCCGGGGTATCGGAAATATCTTCCAGCTTCATTTCATCAAGAATTTCCTGGGAAAACCCAGTCATTTGACAAATACAAAATATCAACCCCAATAGAATACTTATTTTAAATTTAGGAATCATGTTAAACTCCCATAAGCTATGCTGAAAACCGGTTTCTGAAATCTGTCTTAAGATACTGGTTTCAGTTGAATTAGAAAAGAGTTTTTTTGGAGATTGCTGAGGTTGAAAAACCCCGGGAAACGTTCCTAAAAGATAGGCGAGTCTTGAAAAAGTTCATAGAATATATTGGTGATGTGCAACTGAAGAATATCTCGGTCAAAGATATCGAATGGCAAGATTAAATCACGTTAGCGCAGAAACGATAAACCTTGAATTCAGGCATTTAAAGGCCATTTTTAATCGAGCCCGTTTTTATCGTTACATTGATGAGAATCCTTTTCAAGGTGTCAAGCCGATTCGAGTACCGGAAAACGAGTTGCCGCGTTTTCTGGAATTAGAAGAAATAACAAAAGTAAGAGAATTATTCAAAATAGATTTATTTCAGCACCTGATTGAATTTTATTTGCTTACCGGTGCCCCAGGCTTAAAGAACCTCTCAGCTTAACCTGGCAGGAGGTTGATTTCCGAAGGAAGATTTTGCAAATTAAGAGCGTTCATACAAAGGCCAAGAAACATCGATTGATCTCGTTTAGCGAAGACAAGAAACTGGAGAATTTATTGAAGACCATTCCAAGACGGCAAGACAATCTCCTTTTCGGACCGAAGCAAGAATTTAAACAATGGTCACATTGGTGGGTTAGCCGAAAAATCTCAGCAAAGCTATCAAAAGCAGGATTTGCCTGGGCCTCCTGTCATACGTTTCGGCACACTTTTATTTCCCATCTAATTATGCAAGGCGTTCCACTCCTAACTGTGAAAGAATTGGTTGGTCATGCACATATTAGTACAACAATGAAATATGCGCATTTGGCTCCAGGGCATAAGACAAAAGCACAGGGCAAGAGACCTTATTGATCACATCTCTCAATATAAACGATAAATTGCAACATACTTTGTTGACTTATTGTTGACTTTACAAAAACAAAGGGCTGATCGGAGAATTTTCCAATCAGCCCTAATCTATTGTTTTTTATTAGTACCCGGGGCCGGACTCGAACCGGCACGCACAAAATGTGCGAGGGATTTTAAGTCCCTTGCGTCTACCAAATTCCGCCACCCGGGCGATAAAAAAAAGTACTTGTGGAAACCCAACAAGTACTTCTTTAAACCTGGAGCGAGAGACGGGATTCGAACCCGCGACCCCAACCTTGGCAAGGTTGTGCTCTACCAGCTGAGCTACTCTCGCGTTTAGCGTGGGGCAAATATAACATGCACTATATGGCTTGTCAAGTACGAAAAGCTGAAAAAATTCTACCGGTAAACGAGCATCACACTTTAGTAATATGCAATGATATCGGACTCTACTTTTATTCGGAGACAATGCCTCTATGAGCATCTTCATTTAAAATTTGCACTAAATCATCAATTATATAACTTTCTCTTTTGGTTAAAAACGAAATTAGCATCGGTATGTTGACACCACAGAGAATTTTCAATTTTGGATAATCCTTCGATAACATTTTTGCGACTCTCCAACAACTCCCTCCACGAAGGTCAATAAATGCAATACAATCACTGTCATTATATTTTTTAATTGATTCTTTAATGGCCAAATAGAGCTTTTCTGCTGTCAAATCATCATTGCTAAATGGAAATAAAAACTCACTTTTCCCCAAAATCTTTTGAACGGAATTGGCGAGTTCAAACGCAAATCGACCGTGGGAAATGATAATTCCGATAATCCTGTCTCTTATACACATCTGACGCTGCCGACGAGCTT